>JAKUNX010000005.1:0-12245 GCA_022451835.1 Candidatus Poseidoniaceae archaeon | reverse complement strand
TGTTGTAGTATCTCTATTGAATTCCTTGTCAGGAATTGCTGCTGCCTTTACTGGTTTTATTATTGGGAATTCCGTGCTCATCGTCGCTGGTTCGCTAGTTGGTGCATCTGGACTTATTCTTACATTCATAATGTGTAAAGCCATGAATAGAACATTACCTGATGTATTGTTCAAATCATTCGGTGGTAGTGGGGAGAAAGCATCTCTAACAAGAACCAAGATAGGTTCTGATGCGGATGAGGTTGCTATGATGTTGGATGGTGCACAAAAAGTGATTATAGTTCCTGGATATGGTATGGCTGTTTCTCAATGTCAACACCAAGTAAAGGAATTTGCTGATTTAATTTCTGAAAAATATGATACTGAAGTATCATATGCAATTCACCCAGTTGCTGGTAGAATGCCAGGTCACATGAATGTTCTTTTAGCTGAAGCAAATGTACCATATGAACAACTTATCGAAATGGATGAAATCAATTCTGAATTCCCAGATTGTGATGTTGCTCTAGTTATTGGTGCTAATGATACAACTAACCCAGCAGCAAGAACCGGCGAAGGGCCACTAGCTGGAATGCCAATTATTGATGCTGATCAAGCAAGAACGGTAGTCATAATCAAGCGTTCTCTATCGGTTGGTTATGCTGGTGTGGATAACGACCTTTTCTACATGGACAAAACTATGATGATGTTTGGTGATGGAAAGAAGATGATGACTGAATTGAATAACGCCATTAAAGAATCATGATTACATCTTTTCTTAGTATTATTAGGTAATGTTCAAAGGTATGCAATTTTTCGAAAAACTAGGGGAGACTGTTATGACTATGAAGCCTAGGCTTATTATCGTGATTTTGGGTTTATTGTTAGTGGCTCCAGTCATTGCAAATCCTAACGGACCGCCATGGCAAAATGGTTCAGATTTGGTTATTGATACTGGTTGTACATGTCATGGTGATGGTGCACCTTCTACCGAAGTTGTCGTCTCTATTTCAGGAGTGCCTAGATCATACTCAATAGGAGAAACATATGATTTCACCATCTCATTGCAACATGCATCTAATGAGAATGGTGGCTACCTATTGTGGGACTATAATTCTGGCACACTAACTCCTGGAGAAGGTTCTCAAACTGTACCTGATGAACCTGGGGCACTTTCACAATCTGAGCCTGGTAATAACTGGATAGTATCTTGGACAGCTCCTGATTCAGATATTGGTAGTGTTTCTTTCCAACTTGTTGGGAATGCAGTAAATGGCAACGGACAATTTGATGGAGGAGATTTGTGGAATATTTTGTCATTCTCAATTAGCGCTCCTGATACAACTTTTGAAGATGATTCTGACAACTTACAACTAAGAACTATTAGTGTAGGTGATTATGATTCATTATTTGTTGCTGAAGAAGATCCTGCTGCTGTCGAAGCAGAAAGACAAGAAGGAATTGCAGAAGATTTCTTTAACAATGGAAACCTATTCTATTGGACTACTCTGTCAATCATAATAATTGGTGCAGTTGTTCAAGGAGAGTTTTACGAGAGGAGATTTGGTGGAGGACCTCCTCATTTGGATATGAGTCTTGCAATACCGCAAGGTTTCAGAAGAGGCGTTTTATCGGTTGCTACAATCTTATTGTTTGCTTGGTCACTAGACTCTTCTCAATCATGGGGAATTATACTTCTTACTGGAATGACAATGCTATGGGCAATATTTGGCGTATATCGCACTATTGTCCAAGCAAGAGCTCCTAAGCAATATACCGATTTAGTGTGAGGTGTTAACCTGAGCCTCCATTTGAGTAGTGACTCAAATACTCGTTTAGCAACTCACGCCAATGAATTGTTTGCAAGATTTGGGATTCTACTATTCATTTGGATTATATCATCTATACCATGGCTGTTAAACATAGACATAGTATTGGAATACTTTGTCAGTATTTTTAATCCCTGTTCAACAGATTGCCTAAACTTATACCAACCTGAAAAATGGTCAGAATTACGATGGATAATTTCTGGTTTTCTTGGATTTATCACTATAATACCCCTAGTTAATTTCCAATTTTGGACTTTTTCGAAACCCGGATTGACTAATAGTGAGAGAAAAATGGTCAAACTTACATTGATGATTTCACCAGTTTTATTCTTAATAGTTAGCTATATCACAGTAATTGAACTTCTCCCATTATTTTATCAATTAGGCCATAATGTTCACACTGAATATGGTTTTGTGACAAAATATGATGCCATATCATTAATTTATTTTGCAACTATGATATTGTGGATTCAAGTTCTTGTGATAATATCTAGCTCGATAATGATCTCTTCAGGATTAACTGGTAATCTCGATTCAAGTAACGCCAATTGGTGGAGGATTAGAGTTTATGGATTCATAGCATTAGTATCCTTGTTGTCTTACTATGAGAGAACGAGTAATGGGGTTTTGATTACAATAATTACCTTGGCAATGATCGAATTCTTTTCCCGACCATGGACTACAAAACCACCTAGATATAATTTCAAGATTGAGGAAAAATTCTCCTCACAAGGTGATATAATTAAAACATTGAATATCTCTTGTAATTGTGAAGAAGGTTTGAATTCAGAATTTAATAATTATCTAGTAATGAAAAACATCTGTCATGATAAAAACCAGCAAGATGAATTGCTTAAATTGATAATTACCAATAAACCAAATAATTTAGTTATACATTGCTGTACGAATGAAGAAATTTGGCATAGTTTACAAAATACCGCTCCACATGTAAACATCACTTTGAATCGGCATCAAGAATTAGCAGAATAACCAACATTTGATACATAAAGTGGTCTTGCTAAACCTATGAAGGGCAAATGGTTAGGATTTCCACTAATCTTTTTGCTGCTATCTGCAGCAACATTTTCCTTTACCAATGAATCAGTTATTGAAGATTGGTTGAAGAGTAATTCAATAGTCGTTCAATCTGATGAAATTGATACATTGCCTATTCAAAATGACGAGTATTGGCCAGTATTAATAGTTGATTTTAATGGCAGAAATACTAATTCAAACACTGCGATATCTGAAGCAGAATCCATGCTTATTCCTAATGCTAAAGAATATTTTTTGGAACTTTCGCGAGGTAGCGTTACAGTGAATATCGATATTCATACAGTAATGACAACAGCGAGCGGGAATTTAGCAGACTATGGGTCTGATTATGGTGTGGAAAGAGACTCTTCAAGTGATGGTACTCATTTACCGATGCAACTAGCTGAAGAAGTAGTACTTGCCAATAAGGAAAGTTTTAGTTGGGATAAATATGATCTAAATAATGATGGAATAGTAGATCGATTATTAATTTTACACACGACAATCGGACAAGAAACTGGTGGCAATTCGAATAGAATATGGTCGCATTTCACTACTTTTGAAGATTATATTGAACTCGGCGAAGGTTTGTCTATTGGGCACTATGCTATGGCCAGTTTAGGTTCGGGATTGGAAGGATTTGGAACCGCTATGCATGAGATGTTACACCAAATGGGGGCATATGATCTGTATCCTTCAGATGGTCAACAAACATCGGTATGGAAAGGAGTTGGAGATTGGGACATTATGGCTAGTGGCAATTGGAATGATGATGGTAAAACTCCTGCACTACCAATGTCTTCCACATTAGAAACCATAGGACTTGACAACTATGAAAATGTGGTATTTAATTGGGTACAAGAGGATGATTATTGCACAGCCAATAGCATTATATTTTCTTCATTTGATCAAAATAAATTGGACTATAAAATTCCAATAAGTGAAGGAGAGTATGTTTGGATTGAGTATCGAGAAGGTAATTCATATGATGATGAATTACCTGGTAATGGAGTACTGGTTTCTTATCAAGATACTACAGTAAGTGGTTATGATGATAATGAATTGAATGTAAATAATAAGAGACCATATCTAAAGATAATTGAGGCTGATGGAAATGATGAATTGTTAAGTGGTTCTAATGAAGGACAGGCTAGTGATATTTTCATGAATGGAACCAAATTTGGCAGTGAAGGAATCGAAATACGTAATCATGATGGGGTTCTAGTTGATTGGTATGCCGAAGTAATAATACAAAATCAAGTGGAAATTTTATTCAAATCAGATTCATGTGTTGCTGAATTTAGTGTTGATTTACCTAACTATTCAATAACATCTTTACTAAATCAACCTATCTCATTTAGTGCTAAATCTTCTGTAACTTGTGCTTTAGATAATCAATTAACATCAACTGATGGGAGATTAGTTTCGGTTTCTGCAAACCAACTTATTGCAGGTGAAACAACAAACTTAGAGATTAGATTTAATTCAGCTGCACAACATAACTCAAAGACTCGACTTGTTGGGACGTTAGAATGTGGAACTGAAATAGTAGACTTAGATATTGAAGTTTTATCGCTCTCTATATTGCCTAAAAATAGCAGTTTTAGTGAAACTATACCAGTAAATAGCAATAGTGAAGTTTCTATCCCAATAGATACCACAGGTAGTGGAAGTCATAACTTTGAATACAAAATTGATGGACCATTATCACGAATTGCCGATAGTCAACAAATATTGAGACTAACTGGTGAAAATGATTATCTTATCATTGATATTGACCCTAAAGAATTGCTAACAAATAACATGATTGTTAATGGAGTGATTGAAATTACTGATAGTAATGGCAATCAATGGGATATTGATGTTGTACTAACTGCTGAAAGCTCTGTAACTAAATCGATAAATGATTACATTAGTCCTTCTCAAATGGTTGGTCTAGCATGTATTTTTGCGGCACTATGGATCTTTTTGACTATGAAAGATTCGGCTAAAGATGAAATTGAAGAATTACCAAAGCAATATTCGGTAACTGAGACATCATTTGAACAAACTCCAGTAGATGCATGGGGTAGACCAATTGATGATTAAACACGGCCTGGTAACCATCTAGAAATGTTAAGGAATTTCCAATGCTTATCTTCATTCAATCCACATACCCATTTTTTGTGAACACCTTCAGCCAATCGAACTGCTAAACATACTTGCTCCCAACAATTTGGTGCTTCGTCAAGTGGCTGTAGTAACCATGGAGCATGTGATTTTCCGACTTCGTCATCATAAACCCTCCACTTGCAACCATACTTGAATCCTGGGCGTAATATGCAACCCGAATCAACTAAATGTGAGTACAATGAATTGTTAATTTCTTTTGCTTTATACTTTGATTGCAACCACTCAATTTCTTCATTACGTAGGTTAATTCCTGATAAATGTTCAACACCGATTGAAGGCAAAGGCCAATTATTCAAGTCATCAACAAAACATCCTGATTTGGTGATTTTCTTTTTTGAAAGCATTGATTCGATTATATTTTTTTGTGCGTCGGACAAGTCTTCCCAGACCTCTTGATTTCCATGCAAATTTTCATAACCTAGCCGATACATGGTAATGTCCATTTCATCATCAATAACAAACACTTCAGGTATACATTCACTAGAAAGGACTTCATTAACCCAGTCTTTGAGTTCATTCCAATCAACATTTTCCGATGCCCAAAACCAACGTATCTGTGATATTGGTTTACTATTGAAATGAGACTTATTTCTTGACCACTTTAGTGCAAATGTTTGATTTGAATAAGTGAAATCTGATATATTCCCAACAGGTATTACTATTTCTCCTCCTGATCTAGATACATCAAAAATAACTGATTTTGCAATGAAATCCTTATCGCCATCTAAAATATTGCTGACCCAATTTGATTCTAATGGAACATGTCTATTCCAATGACAAAATAAAACCTCGATTGCCTCAAGTGAAATACCATTTTCAACATTTAACCCTAAACCGCTTTTTTGATTTAATCTAGCTCCTAACGGATTAGGTAAAAACCACCTATCATCTAATTTTGAAGGCATTGGGTGAGGTTTACTAGGAGATTGTTCGGTATTTACTTGCAATCCTATGGGGCGTTTAGTACGAGTACGTGGATTGTACTTTCTTGACTGACGGCCCATGTTTATCGGTCATATGACTGGCATATTATACAAACGGATTACCGTTGACTCTATTTGCTGTTACTACAACGGGCAATTGGTGCGTATATGGTTGATGGTTATCTAGGCAAGTTAACTACTGAACATAGAATGCTCATTCATCTATTTGATAACATATTACCAAGTAATCAATGGGAAGCGCCTGTTGCATTAACTCAAGCAGGAATATCTGCTGCTGTTCATGTACAGCGAAAGCATGTACCTAGAACACTTAAGAGACTTGAAAAGGCAAAAGAAATATCGATTACCAATAGGCATGTGCCTGGAGCAAAACAAAGGAGAAAGGTGTACTCCTTGACAACTACTGGAAGAACAAGAGCAAAATTACTCGTTGATCAAACTCTTGCAACAATGGTAAGTTATCAAGGTCAATCGATTCAGATTCGAGAAATACCAAAGGGTAATAGAAGAATTCTTGAGATTTTATCTCATATTGATGAACAATTACTTTACCATGATAAACCAATTATATCATCTATCTCAATGGCTTCAGGAAAAGTTTCAATGGATGCTCAATCAAGTGAAGAGTTAGTGAGGTTAATGTTTGCCTGTGCATGGGAAGATGGAATAATAACTTATGACGAGCATCAGTTAATCTCAGAAGTTGTAGAATTTTTGGGAATGCATCCTGAACGGGTTAAGAGATTATCAGAAGAAGCTCGAGATTCAATAGAAATTTCTCCACCTGAGGACATCTATCTTGAGATGCTTAGTCAAGCATTGTTCGACAACCAATTGATTGATGATGAAGTGGCATTGCTAGATACATTTAGAGGAGCCTATGGAATCACAGATGAAATGCATGAAAAGTTGTTGAACTTAGCTAAGGAAGAACCAGTATACTCAGAAAATGTGAATACCTATTGCAAAACCTTGGAAACTGCATTAATCGATGGAATAATTACTGAAGATGAAGAAGCGATGCTTATTACGTTAAGAGAATCTCTTGGCATAAGTGATAAACAGCATGCTAACTTGTTAGCAAAAATTCTCGACAGCATAAAGTGATTTAAACAACTGCGATGTAATGAGGGGACAACATGGGAATGACAGACATAGAAGTTGAACAACATGATAAGTTGAATTCTATTATTGAAACATTAAATCAAGATGATTTCGGAAATATTGTATTAATTGGCGATATTATGCTAGATTGCTACATCCATGGTTATGCAAATAATTTGAACTCACGCGCACCTGTTCCGGTACTTAGAGAGACTCACAGAGAAGAAGATGTAGGAGCTGCTGCACATGTCGCTCGTGGACTTCAGTCAATGGGATATAATGGCAAAATATTCGGAGTGGTTGGCGATGATAAAGCAGGCTCAAAAATAATTGAATATCTTGAAGAAAAAAATGTTGAAACCTCTGGTATCGCTATAATTGAGGATCGAATCACCACTGTAAAAACCAGAATGCTCGCAAGTCGTGAAAGTCTAATTCAAGGAGAACAATTGTTGCTTAGATGGGATGTCGAAGAAGATGATCCAATATCTGAAACCGCCCTTGAAGCAATATATGAGCAAGCAATAAATAGCCTTCATAATGTAGATTGCGTTATTTTTTCTGATTATGGGCAAGGTGTGGTTTGCGATTCAGGAGTTGAAAAAATCACTAAACATGCCAAGAAAAATAATATTCCAATTATTGCTGATCCAAAGTTAACTGGACTTCATAGGACGCATGAAGTTGATTGGATTATTTTTCAGTCAAGAGGTTTTGAACTAATGAAGCGTAGAATCGGAGAAAATGATGATTCTGTTGCTGCTGAATCACTAATTCAATCATATGGTTGGAAACATCTCGTAGTTCTTGCAGGTGGTGATGGAGTCACTATATATTCACGTTCAGAAGATACCGTTCATGTTCCATGTACTTTGCCAGAACTGAGACAAGTGATTGGATTAATTGATGCGGCAGTTGTAGCAATTGCAGTATCTATATCCAATGAATTCAGTGTTTCCGATACTGCATTGTTAACCAATGCGGCGTGTGAATGTATACTTGGTGCAGAAGCAACAGACTCTTTTTCATTGAGTAAGGAGATGTTAATCCATCGTGTTGGTGAGATTGCCTGGAATCTTCAAGTTTCAAAGAGATGATTTCATTATGAGTTTTTGGACTCTAGAGACTAAAGCTGATATTGGCATATGTGGATTCTCCAATTCACTTCCAAACTTGTTCAAAGAGATTTCTCTTGGAATGTTGAATTTACAGATTCCAGAAGAACAACCAATAAAACTACACGAATTAACTAGACAAACCGCGCAATGGAATGTTGAAATTGCATCTTCAAACAACGATTATGAGTCGTTAATTTTAGTTTGGCTTGAGGAAGTACTGTATAAATTAGAAGTGGAAAATAAATTTCTTGCTGATGCTCAATTTATGATAAAAGAATTAGCAGAAAGATTGACTTGTGAAGTACAAGTATCGTGGGTAGATGCAGATAAAGTCAATAGAAATTTAGAGATCAAAGCTGTAACATCACATGAACTAATGATTGTTGAGTTATCAGAGGGTGAATCATACAGATCTGCAGATGATTCTATTCCAGAATTAGTTGGACCTGCATGGGTTGGCAATGTTATTTTTGACATTTAGTGGGAATTCCAAGGATGGACGCTCGTTCATTATGGCCAAATCCACACACTTTCTCCATCCCGCTACCCCACAGCACCCATGGCCCTGAGTAGGGCTGCTCCGTTCCCGGCCTGACCTGATTCCCCAGTTATTCATTTCCCGTTTCCTTCCGGAGACAGTTCATGACACCCGAGTCATGTAGGGGCGAGACATCAACGTCCGCATGTAGGAACCATAAAGCCGCTCTCGCCGCTCCAAGGCGTTCAGCCCACCATAAAGACGATTTGTGGTTCAGGGTACGCCTAGCTCCCCACCTATCCCGCCATTCCGTTGATTGATTGGTATTTTAACAGAACGGTATAACAAATTTATTCTTCATACTTGGATGGACATGATGTTTTGATTATTTCAGCCTCAAATACATAATTGGAATCAATTAATTTCAGTACTCCTTTAGCATATACGGTCCTATTATCATCTAGACCGTTAGATACAGAAGCATCAACAAAATCAACTAAAATTTCAGAATTAGAACCATGTAACATAAATGTCATTGTAGAATTATCAATAGTACCGTCTTTAACTTCACCTCTTATAGCAATTTCTTCGCCAACGTATACACTTGGGTCATCCATGAGTTCATCTACTGTCCTGGTAGGTTCTGGTGATTGTAAAATAACCGCCCCTAGAATGATAAGAGTAAGTAATCCGCCAGTGATCAATAACCTTGTCCTACGGGTGAACATTTAGTTACTCTCCTTATGGATTAGTCCGACCGCATCTTCAATTTTTGACAGATTATGTTGCCTTAATTTTTTACCTAAACCTCGAACGATATCTTTGGTTAAACTCGGGCCATGAAAAACAAAACCGCTGTATGCTTGAATGAGGCTTGCTCCTGCGATTATCTTGTCCCATGCATCATCAGCATTCATTATACCACCGACACCAATAATAGGTATGGAGCCATTAGTAAATTTATAGATGTGTTTTATGAATTCTGTTGATTGATCTTTAACTGGTTTCCCACTCAAACCTCCCTGCTCTTGTAATACAACATCATCGCTCAGTTCAGGAGGGCGAGAAACAGTAGTATTAGTTGCAACTATTCCCGAACAACCAGTGTCTATTGCAACATTAACAATTTGCTCCAATTGTTCTAAAGTCATATCTGGAGCAATTTTCACTAATATTGGTTTAGGTTTTGAATTCCGATTTTTAGCTTGGATTTCATTAACATTCATAGAAGCGGTAATAATTTTTCTTAATTCCTCTTCACCTTGTAAATCTCTCAAATTAGGTGTATTAGGTGATGATACATTGATTACAAATATATCACCATATTCCCAAAGCCTTTCCAAAGTTGTTGAATAATCAATATGTGCATCCGAATTATTAGTTAGTTTTGATTTACCTAAGTTAACCCATATAGGAATCTTTGGTTTACCATATTTATTGTGATGACTATGTAATGACTGTTGCATCTTTTCAGAACCTGGATTATTAAAGCCCATTCGATTAACTAATGCTTTGTGCTTAGATGACCTAAACATTCTAGGTTTAGGATTACCATTTTGCTCAAGCATAGTCACACCACCAATTTCTGCAAATGATAGACCAATAGACTCCCAACCATTTATTGCTTCACCCTTTTTATCCATTCCAGCTGCTAGGCCGAATGGGTGGATATAATCAGTTCCAAATAAAGAAATGGATAATTTTTTATTGGTTTTGTAAATAGTTGAAAGGAAAAATTTAGTCAGCCTATTGCTCGACAAAATCCTTAGCATTTTGACAGACCTTAAATGAGCTTTTTCTGAATCTTGAAAGACCAACGTGGGTCGAACAAAAATTCGATACATCAGCCCCATGAATACTTCTCAACGACGGTATCATTCAAGACTTACCCCTCATTGGCCTAAATATGCAGATGATTCACCCCCTATGGCCGGTAGTCAGAGAGTCTGCTCGAAGATTAGTTAGATTGGAACAAATTAAGATTGAAGCTGAAATGAAATACTTGGAACAGATAAGAAAATTATCAGACCACATTGCTGAAAAAATACCTCAAAGAACTACTTTCCCAATTCATGATTGTGTAGTGAACAAAGATATTTGGATTTATGACACTTCTAAAGAAAATCTATTGCCAATTGTATATCTTGGGAGCCAGAGACCAGACGAGGACATTTGCTGGATAGAAATGGATGTTAGCGAAGGATTTGAAGCATTGATAGATTCATGTTTACAATTATTAGATGCAGGCTATCCAGGATGCAATGGTTGTGTCGACACGGTTCAAGAGGGTCGTTGGAATGAGAGAGAATTTAGGATTTCGCGAAAAAAAAATCTTTAACATTTACATGCTGATTTTTCTCTAGATACTATAGTATCTAGTAATAATTTGTCCATAGAGAGAGTTCAAGTATCGCCGCCGGTGGGAGGTAAAACATGGCAATTGTCGTCATCGCTGAAAAACCGAGTGTTGCACAAGACATTGCCAAAGTGCTTGGTGTCACCAAAAAAACCGACACTCATTGGGACTCGGATGACCTTGTAATAACATGGGCAGTAGGGCATCTTTTGGAGTTAAAAACACCCGAGGAATATGATGATAGATTGAAAGATTGGAGAAAAAGCGTCGAACTACTCCCTTTTATTCCTGAGAAATTTGAACTTAAACCAAGTAGTGGTAGAGGTAATAATAGAAAACAATTAACCGCTATTAAGAAACTTATCTCTGCAAAAAATTGCACTGAAATTGTAAATGCTTGTGATGCTGCAAGAGAAGGTGAATTAATCTTTAGAAGAATTATAGAATTTTCAAAGTCAAAAATTCCAATGAGTAGAATGTGGTTGCAATCAATGACACCAGATTCTATAATGAAGGCCTATAATGATAGAATGGATTCAAACACTTTTTCTCGTTTAAGAGATGCAGCAGTAAGTAGAGCAGAAGCAGATTGGATTATCGGTATGAATGGTTCTCGAATAGCATCTACATTTTTGAGAACTGGTAGAAATGATGGAACTTCAATGTCACTTGGCAGAGTTCAAACTGCGACCTTGGCACTTATTGTTGATAAGGAATTAGAAATTTTGGGTCATAAGGCTGAACCATTCTGGGAATTAGAGGCTGATTTCAAATCAGGAAATTGTGAATGGACGGGTAGATGGGAGCGTCGTGATAATGTTGAAGATAAAGACAACCCACTTACTAAAGCTCATCGTATTATTGATGAAGAGGAAAAGAAAATGCTCGAGAAGTTATTAGCCTCTGATGGAGATTTCTCAACTAAACAAGAACATCGAGACTCAAAGGAAAACCCACCGCTAAATTTTGACCTTACTACCCTGCAAAGAGAGGCAAATAGTATGTGGTCATGGACTTCAAAACGAACTCTTTCTGTAGCCCAAGAGCTATATGACACACACAAATTAACTACCTATCCACGTACTGATTCTAGATATTTACCAGAAGATATGATCGAATCTATCAGTAAAACAATTGCACAACTTGGCGCTCAAGACCAACTTAACCCGCATGCTGAAAGATTAAAGAAAAATGGACTAAATAACGTTTCTCGAAATTTTAATGACAGTA
>JAKUNX010000049.1 GCA_022451835.1 Candidatus Poseidoniaceae archaeon | reverse complement strand
CATTCTCGCCAACGTGCAGGTAAATACGATCACGTAATCCTTCTGAGCTGTCAAAAGTCTCAACCAACAGTGATTCAAATTCACCAAGGGTTTCCTCGTCGATACTATCGACGTGATCGATTAACAATGCTCCAGTAGCCAATGCGACATCTTCTGCACCAGCCTTCTCCATTGAGGCGAGGACACAGATGTCATTATCTGCCAATTTATGCATAATTCTAGCATCTATGGACTCTGCACAAAATACAATTTTAGCCCCGCTATTGATAATTTGCTTAGCCTTGTGGTTAAGGATTTCTTCTTCAGCTTCCATGAATGATGACCACTGTTCTGTGGTTGAAATTTCAATCTCTGCATCATAACTGGTCTTTTCAATTTCTAGAGGACAAGAGAATACTACCGCCTTTCCACCGTCGAGTTTTCTTGGCAATTTTTCCAAATCGAGGTTTTTATCAATTATTATGCCTTTCACAATATTGGTATCTGAAATACTACCTGTGCCCTTCTTTGCCATTCTAACCAATTCAGTATCGACAATCCAAGTTTTTTCGTCAAGTAGCGCAACATGTTGTGCTGCACTAACTACTAAACTTGCAAGAATGTCAGCGACAGATTCTACTGATGTCCCAGTCATTGCCGTTGTTGCTACTGATTGAAGTGTTTGGTCATCTTCTAAAGAAACTGACTGAGAATTATTTGTTAGAATCTCAACCGTTTGTTTCATAGCGTCTAGATAGCCGTTTACTAGCACTAGTGGGTGAAGGCCTTTTTCCAATAGTACACCTGATTCGCGCATTAATTCACTGGCAAAAATAATGCAACCGGTGACTCCGTCGCCACAAGCATTTTCTTGCGATTCTGCTAACTGAACAAAGGCCTTGGCTGCTGGGTGTTTTACCAATAATTCAGCAACAATTTTTGCCCCATCATTAGTTACTGCGGTTTCACCATTGGTCTTGTACAGCATTTTGTCAAGTCCGTTTGGGCCAAATGTTCCTTTGAGTAAATTACCAAATGCAACTGCTGCAGATACCAATTTCTGGGTAACTGCAACTCCACTAGTAACCGATGTAGTAGGCCTAACAATGGCCACTGGCGCACGGCCTGAACCATCGTTAGGTAACTGAGTCATGCTACGAGGCAAAAATCACCTATTCAATAAGTCTTCTAAGATGAAAATCACTTGTCTAAACCGTGGATTTTCTTAGACTCATCATTACTCCAGTGATATGCTAGTTTGAGTAGCTTCAGATAGTGGCCGAGGTTGTCTCGCTCCATCTTATCATGAAGTGCTTCGTTGGTAATGAAAATGTCTCCCCAAAGATTGGCGGCTGTTCCCTTGTTACCCTTTGGCAAGTCAAAGACTTCCTTGGTGGTTGGCTCAAGTAGAGAACGCCAAACTCTTGCTGGGTTAACAGCCATTGTAACTTCAATAATCACTTCGCTTTCTTTGATACCAGTTCCAGTTTGCCAAGAATCGTTGCCCAAATCAGCTAGGAATGGAAGTGTCAAATCTTGAATTGATAAACTGGTCATTGGATCTGCATTAGTCAAAGAAGTATATGCTTCTCGCATTCTACCACGATCTGCTCCGCGTGAACCTGTTATTGAACGTAGTTTGTCAATTGATGTTGGTACTAAGAAGCGAATATCGGTATAGTATACCAATGGGTTATCGTCCTTTGCACCAAAGATGTGTGAATATGGAGCAGAACCTGCAGATTCACCCAATAAGTCGATCGGGTAAATGGTCTTTAGAGCATTGGTGGCAATTGATTGAACGATTCTACGCATTAATCGGTCTGGTGCGCTGGAAATATCGTCGAAAGAATTCATGTATTCTTCCATGTCAATAATGTCGTAGCCTCTTACCGATATGATAGAGTGTACGCTTGGTCCAACGACCTTCTTCTCGCCATCATGGAAGTCTGCTTGGCTAATCCAACGTGCGCCTTGTGCTACTTCGCTAGCAGCAACTAAGTCGGCATACGCCTTGAATCTGCGAGTTACACGGTTCATGAAGTCCGCTTGGTCTAACTTTGTGAATACCGTAGCTTCATAGTTAGACTTCAGTGCATGGTCAGCGACTTGGCTAGCGTTAACACAAGTAAGCAAGTTGCCTTGATCAGACGGATACATGATTAGTCTGCGTCGCTTGGATGATCCTCCAAGTTGGCCAACTAATGGGTCGGTTAGAATGTAACCAAGACAAGCACATACCTCGAATAAGCGAGAATACTTGTCTTCATCGCTGGCTCTTGCAATCCATTCATCGAGTCCAGGTTCAATACAATGGAATTCCAGTGGTACCATTTCAGAACCAGCACCAAACATTTGTCTAACTGTTGAAGAACTCATCATACCCATAAGTGAATACATCGAAGTCTTACCAGTAGTCATGAAAACATCAGTAATTCCTTCTTCACCAAATGAAAGTCTACGGTCTGGCAAGTTGACAAGTAGATTGAATGCGGTTGGAGTGTCTCTGTTGCCGTCTACTGCAGGCCAAATCCATGTATGTGGCCTTGTGGTTAAGAAGCCGTTTGCATCTTTACCAAAACCTGCTGGTGAATATCTAATCCATCCAAGACGATTGTTAAATGATACATTTCTATGCATTAAAGATGGATAAAAACACTTGTCAAGCGGGTCAGAATCTGGGACTACGCCTCTGTGCCCTAAGCCCCAAAGGATTGGTTCCCATTCTGGGAATTCCGCATCTTTCTTGCCTAGGAAAATGTGATTGTCAGATGGGCCGTCTCCGGTTAAGAATGACCCGCCCATGCGCTCTTCATCGCCTGTTGAACAAAAGAAGAATGATTGTGTGGTGAATAGCTGTTTAGGAGTCCACATATTCGCATTGATGATTGTCTTTTGCTTGAGGAAATCCGAGACATTGAGAATTCTTCTTTCGAACTTGAATCGTTCTGCTTCAATCCATGTTGAGCCTAAGAATAAATTGGTGTTCAGCAGTTTGGCCTTTGCTGGTCCGATATATCTCACTCTAGGATCTGGTCTTGACATGTCTGTTTCTGGAAGTGGTTCCCAAGGCCCGCGGGTTGGGATGTAATCGAGGAAGGCTTCATAGGCAAATTGCTCTACTTCGGCTTTCTTGACTGTTTCTTCGACCTCGTCCATTAAACGAACATATGTTTCGTTAGGATTGACTCTGCCTGTTGTTTGGTATTCTTTGTTTGATACTGTTCTATGTTCCCACATTTATTTCACCTCAGAATTTTGGAGTATTAGATGGAGACCCCTCTCCGTCATTGCTTGACTTATCGACCTCATCACCTGATGCCTCTTCAACCTCTGCTTCGGACTCAGCCTCTGTTGTAGCCGCTGCTGCTTCTGCTGCTGCTTCTACTACTGCATCTTGCTTTTCAGCAACTGCATCGACTTGGTCTTTCACGGTAGCCATCATTTCTTCGACGACTGCTGCTGCTGCTGCTTCAGCGGTTTCTTTTGCCTGCTCGATGGTGTCTTCGTTAGATTGTCTTACTACTGTATCTGCAGCGATTGTTGCCGCTACTTCCGCCTTGGCAATCACCTCTTCCTCAGAAGCTCCACCGCCGACGCCGCCGGTTGCTTGTTGAAGTATCAGTGCTGCCGTTGCGGTCATTGAGGCATCGACATAAGGTGCTGCTCGGTAAAAATATTGAATCATAAATCCAATGGTGCCACATACTGCACCCAAACCAATTATCCAGCCATTGTTGATATTTTGTACATTATCTGGATTTTTGTACAATTCATCAGCCGGTATGCCGGTTTCAGGTGGCCACCAAGTCATTCCAAATGCATTGGTGATCGATTCAACTGTAGCCCATACTGCAAAAACTATCATTATAATTGATGCATAATTAACTAGTGTTCTATTTTCAAGAAGGAATGCAACTAGCACATCCCCCTCTCTCTCATCGCTATCGCTTTGCCCATCCGCAGCGCTCATGGCTTGGGGTGTTTTCGCCTATTATTAAAGTGGATTGCCTGTTATCAGATGTTTTTTACTAGTTATTGAGGGTTCATCTTCGGCCCTTTCGGGTTTTTCTACGTTGGCTTTTACCTGAGTGCTCCCATGCCCGACTCGCCTTACTGCGTCTATCTTGGACATCTTCCCAGTGTGGATTTGGTCGCTCCATGCTTTCCGGCATTTCGTCAAAAGTTTTGACAGATATTGAAATTCCTCCCAGCTCATCTTGTAATTGACGGATATTCGAGCCTCCTTTGCCAACCAAAGTTGCCACCATATTTGATGGAACATACACATTAGCGTTTGAGTTTGAGGTAAATTGAACTTGAGATTCAACTCCAATCCACTGGCGTATTGTTCTAACTAAAGATTCCTTAGCAAGCGCTCGTATGGGGGAGATTGCCCCTGAATGTCCATCAACTGGAACTACAGCTATTTCGGAACCGAAGGCAAACATTTCATGAGTGATTTTGCCACTTGGAAACTCTACAACTTCAATAACTGGTCTAGCCAATTCTTCTTGCATGCCAGATGGAGGTTTTACGGTCATACGTAACTCCAGTACTTGCTGAATCTTGCCAGCCTCAACATGTAGGATTGTGTCTAATACTTGGCTGACCAATCCAAGTTCTACCTTGCCGATTAGCCGTTGGATTGCTTCTAACGCTGAATTGGCGTGAGTAACTCCCAGAAGACCTACTCCAGCGAGTCTTACATCAGCAAATATTTCGAAATCTCTAGCGCGTCTTACCTCATCAAAAATGACAAAGTCTGGACGAACCAAGAAGATTATTTCTGCCGTTTTTTCCAAATCTCCCTCTAGCGGTGCATATTGGGTTATTCTATCGGCCAATTGTAAATCCCTAGGCGCTTCCATTGTTTTGACCATGGTTCCCAAATCATTGTCGAGGTATTCTGCTATGGCTTGGGCAAGAGTTGTCTTTCCAGAACCTGGTCGGCCGCAAATGAAAACTCCTCTATGGTGATTAGATAAGCGTTCGATTAATCGTTCATCCAGCTGATAATCATTAATTGATAATTTTGCAACTGGTCGAACTATGGTGATTTCTCTAGCGTCCGCGAACGGTGGCCATGCACAGGCTATTCGCAAATCTCCAAGTTGAACTACCTGGCACCCTTTGCGATCGATTTCCAAAAAGCAGTCGCTACGGTGCTTGTTCTGTTCGGCTAAATCAACCAATTCTTCCTGTAAGGATTCCATCCTAATAGTGTCCCAATTGCCATCATGGTGCTCGACTTCAACCAATTTAAGTTCACCAATAGTGCCTCGCTTAACCCTAGGGGGGCAATCTGCTTTGAGAAATACCGTGTGAACATCATCTTCGAGTAAGCCCTCGATTAATTCGGGCAACTTAGGATGGTCGCCATGCTTAGCCATGATGCATTGTCATTAGTCAAAGCCTTTGACCCTTCGCATGAATAATTAGCGATTCACTCATTATCATTAACAACTGTTGGCTCCAGCATTTCGATACTCCACCAAAATGTAGCAATTGTGACGATTGATAATGCGTATATACCGATACGGGAGTCGCTGTCCCACATTGACATACACCACTCTGCAAAGATAACAGTGACGATTACGAATGAGAGCGAGTTGAGAAAACCATATGAGTTAATTCCAAGATGTTTGAAAGTATATTCACGGTTTGATACTGCCCAAACCAAGCCTACAATAGATGATAGTGCGATTGCGGTCCATGCTGTAGTAAAGGCTTCTCTAGTCATAATTGCAGTGATAATTGTAATTACAGCAACTGCGATTAGCATCCTTTGCACATTAGCGTAGGATAATCCCATGTTTTCACCCAAAGGCTCCCAATTATTCAATTCTCTCATTAAATTCCATTGAAGTATTTTGGATTTCTATATTGGCCAACTCAACCCATTTAATGCTTCTAATTATTGAACCGGGTTGCGGATAAATAGAATGTTTGGAAGGCGATTTTGTCATCTTAACAAGGTGTTTCCATTCTCTTGCTAAAGGAGCCATAATATTGCTAAGAAGAATAGTTCGATCAGCTTGTTTGGTTTTTATTGTTAATTTGTTGACCTCATTAGTCTCTATCGTTATGCTACCTTTTGAGCCATAATACTCAATTTTACGATTTTCTTCTTTACCGTTCCAGCCAACGTTAATACATGCTTCTTTCATTCCAGGAAATTCAATAGATAGTTTTGCATTGGTAGGGTGGTTATTATCATCTAAAACTACATTGCCCACCGCCATTCTTGATGGTTCTAACTCACCAAATGAGTAACATGCAGTATCGATGCCGTGGATTGCCATGGCTTCGAAAATATTAGGATAATCTGGAGGTTGCCTAGGTGTAATTCGATTAAATTCTATACGTTGTAATTCACCTATTTCTCCTTCAGATATCAAATCTAAGGCTTGAATCATCGCCTCATGAAACCGTAAGATATGTCCAACCAGTAACTGTCCACCCAACTCTTGAACTTTAGCAATAATAGATGATGCTTCATGTTGAGATAGCCCAATTGGTTTTTCGATGAAAATTGATTTGCAGTAATCTAGGATTTGTAATGCCAAATCACAGTGAGTATCTGCTGGAGTTACAATTGCGACAATATCCAGTTCTTGTTCGTTGACGAGAGTTTGCCAGTCGGTGCAAAACGAATCGGCAAACTTTGCCACTTCTGCTTGTTTTGATGGTTTTAGATCACAAGCATGTATCGCCGAAATAATTCCTTGCTGTTTCAAATTATAGAGGGTTTTGAGATGAGTCATGCCCCACCTGCCACAACCAACCACGCCTACTGCAGGACTCATGATGACATCAGCGGTACTCAGTCGGTTTGAGAGGGTTGCCCTGTTGGTCGACATCAGCAAAAACAAATTCTTCCGGTGTTTGAATGTGTGCATAATCGCCTAGATTTTGCTTGTGGAATCCTTGGCTCTCATACACCTCTGGCGAAAATGAGTAGCCTTCAATGCCGATGTATTCAGCCCGTGAAACCCGTGTGGTTATTCTGTGATAGCCATGATGCCACAGTGCTAAAGCGGTAATCGCATCTTGGCTTGTAGCAATCCGAAATGGTATTTTTGGAAATGGTGGAGTTACGCATTTATCGGGAACTAAGCGGTTTTCTTTCATTATTCTTGCTCGATTTATCCACTTGCGCATAAACAGCCACCTAATTCTTCTATGAGCCCGGTTTGTGTACGTAGATTTACTAAGAAATCTCATTTCATAGGCATAAATAATGTGTTTAATTTCATCCCAAACTTGCTTAGTGATAACATAAGCCCAAAAATGACGATTGGTTGCGATTAACTGATTTTCTTGCTTGGATTGTTGTTCAATTGATGCAGGATTAATGTTGTATGCTGTTATTGTGCCGATATCATCATACTTACTGGCCCAATTTGATATTTTGAAAACCGTCTCAACATAGTTTTCACCAAGTACTAAATCATCTTCTAGAAGTAATACTCTATCATACTTTAATTCGTCAAAAAGATGTCTGCGTGCATCGATTAGATGGCGCCCTATGCCCCAATTATTGGCTCTACAAACAATTGTTGCATCTGAAAACTTAGAGGCTTTGATCAACTGTTTGATTTCCTCTTGTTTGGCATTGGGCCCGCCATCGACATAGACGAAAATATCGTGTTCGTAGGCTGCTTTGTTTTTTTCAAGGCTTGAAAGAACCTTGGTAAAGTAATCGATTCTATTGAATCCTAACAACAGAATTGCTGATCTCAACTGCAATCCCCTCTATCAATCTCTAACTGGAGTTGCGCCATCATCATCTGAAGACTCCCTCTCGGCTTCTGCTTCGCCTTTATCTTCTTCTTCGGATTCTACAGGGCCTTCTTCTACAAATCGGTAATAACTTTCATACGGATTTTGATATTCCAATTGGATGCTTGCAGAGTTTTCCATCGTAGTCAAATTAGTAGCTGTAATACCATTAGCTGAAATTGCATAGATGTAATTCCCCATGAAGATAGAACGGCGGATATTGTATGAGTTCCACCAATATTCCTCAGAATCATAGAATTCTGAATGGTCTACTTCACCGTATGATGTCAAACTAGTATCTGTAACATTGGTAATCATCAATTTGCTAACCCATTCTCGTGGACATTCTGTATAGGTTCTTGTTTCATAATCATAATAGCCACTGGTGTAGGTATTCATTGGTACAGCAAGCATTGACTTAGGCGCCCAGTATTGGAATGCTTTGTGCTCATAAGTCGCTTCTGAATTTGACCAAGACCAACATGGATTATTTTCATCTTCAACTGGCGATATTGTTAGTGTAGTTGTCTCTAACGGGTTGGTAAAGTCTGAAACATCAAACAACGATAAGCGGACGTTGCTCCAATCTAATCCTTCACCTGTCTCAAGATCGGCTGGCCACATTCAGATGGTGAGTAATGTGTTTTCGGAAATTGGATGGATGTAGGTTGAGACACCTGGGATTTTCAATTCACCCATGATTGTTGGATTTGTTGGGTCGGACAAATCGATTGTCCAAAGCGGATCCATGTTCTCAAAAGTAACTATGTATGCTCTGTCTTCAACGAATCTAGCGCTCCAAATTGTCTCATTTGGCGCAATGCCTTCAACGATACCGATTTGTTCGAGCGTAGTATGGCCTGTCGCATCACTGGTTGGTTGAAGAGTTACAACATTGGAAGTCATTGGATCTGGGTCGGATAACCACCATCTGCCCCATTGGCCCTCGGTTGAGGCGACTCGAAGTACTCCTTGATATTCCGATAGTGAGAATTGGTCTTGGATAGTTCCGTCTACCCTGCCTGATGCGATGTATTCTGTTGTGCCAGGATCGCTGATGTCGAACATGTGAATGTTTGTTGCTTCATCAGAATCGTCAGAATTCCAAAACCACCAGGAATCCCAAGATTTCTCAGCCAGTATCAGTGCGTCTGCTGAAGCGTAAACCAATGGGTAATTTCCGATGATATGATCTGCTTCAAAGTCAAAGTCTGCGGCCGTAATATCAAAGGAAAATATACTGTTTATACTGCGGGAAAAGCCATCCTGTGGGGCAACAAAACTCGCACAATCATCATTGGTAATTGAATGAGTTAATACTGAATCTCCTTGGCGTTCATAGATTCTCGGAACTAAGTCTGACAAACTCATATCGGCAATAACTTCCTCATTTTCAAGCATGGTTTGGTAGGCTACTTCTTCTCTGATTTGTAATCGTAATGGGCTCTCATAATCAAGACTCCAATATCCTTCAGGAAGGTCAAGCCAGCTACTCAGGCCCATGGTTTCCATCCAAGCATTGGTAACTGTTCTAATTGTGCCATCAACTTCTCTGGCAGTAATGTAGGAGCCTTCAATGAATAACTCTCTTTCAAGCTCTATATCGCTTCTATCACTAATATCAAAAACGCTGAATTTAGTCAAACTATAGGTTCGCCAAGAGGAGTATTCTTCATCCCATTCCATTGCTTGATAAAGCGGGTTACTGGCCGGAATATTCCATGAAGATACCGACGAAATTACTACTAATCTGTCACCATCGAGAAGCATTGAATGAGGATTGCCTTCAATCGTTGTATTTGATTGATAAACCAATTCACCAAATTCAGGTACGCCCATAATCTCTAATTTTTTCCCATTCAAGAAATAGATGTAATAGCCATCAGTTTTCACTACATCTGCCTCATCAACACCGCCCTCTTGATTATTTGTTCCTGAAAAATCAGTACCTTCGACCCTTCTTGTTGTAGTTGGGGGGCTAGATCCTCCTGTTGCGCTGCCATCTGCTTCGGCCATCATGTCGTCTTCTAGCATTATATCATCCCAGAAGTAGTAATATTGCTCTTCCACCGCTTGCAATAATTGAATGCGATAATCTTCGAGAATTACATCTTTGAGCCTATTCTCTAAATCATCACAATCGTCAAATTCAACTAAATCTGGCGTTGAAACCGCTCTAGGAACAATGGTTTTCCAGTCCAAAGGAAGGTCGATGTCAGGTATCTCAACCTCATCTTCCAACGCCCCTAAACAACCGACGGTAAAGAATAGTGAAACCATCAGCAATGCCATGATTTTCTTGCGTTGCATAACTATAGCACGGCCCGTTTAGTTATCAATCAATTGGTGAGTTGCTTTACGTAGTGTTATAATTGGATTATTTCATCCGCTAAGGTAGCAATATTGATACCTTAGTCACATGAGCCTGTAATGGAGAATACCTTGGCTATCAATACAGAAATTGAGCGGCGCTTCCTCGTTGATGGAAGAGACGATAAGCCTTGGAGAAATACTGCCGATATACGGCGAATTACTCAATATTATCTTGATTCTGATGATATTGAATTTCACGATTCGGCAATCAATTATCGAGGCGTTTCTTTGGTTTCTATCTCTACAGAAGAGTTCCAAATACTAACGAAAACCGATCACTGGGTGAGCAGAATTAGAATACAAAATGATGCTGTAATATTTACTTTGAAAGGAAAGCAGCAGGGCATTGCTACAACAGAATTAGAATGGTTTCTGTCAGTTATGCCAAATGTCCCCGGCCTTGAAAAACATCCATGTATTGAAAAAACGAGATATTGTGTTAGTGCTGGCAATGGGTTGATTTGGGAAGTTGATGAGTTTGAAGGCGTTCTTGCCGGACTAATTCTTGCTGAAATCGAACTAGAGAACATCAATCAAGAATTCGAGGTTCCAAAATGGATTGGTATCGAATTGACCGGTTTGAAAAATTGGTCAAATGCGAGTTTAGCGACAACACTACTCAATGCTGAGGAACTGAAAAAGACGTTACAGCAGCGATAATTCGCTCGATCTCATCATCTTTGAGTCCGTGCATAACTGGGATTGCCACCAAGGTACTTGACAGAGTTGCAGTCACTGGTAAAATTACTTCATGTTGAGGGTGTTTCGCAAAGACATTTTGTCGGTGGCATGGTGTAACATAATATCGTCTCGCATCGATTCCGTGCTCTTCTAGATGAGCAACTAATTGATCAGGATATTCAGTTGAGAGGCAATACTGATGCCATGCATGTTTAGCTCCTGGTCTGACTTTTGGCGTGCTAAGGAGGGGGTGGTCAGCAAAGGCTTGGTGGTAAATCTCGGCAATCTCTCTTCGACGCCCTACCCATGAGTCAAGGTGAGATAACTGGACTGTGCCGATAGCGGCAGAGACTTCCGACATCCTTAGATTGCTGCCTAATTGCATTGATTCCAAACTTGGTGAGCGCCCATGATTTACAACCAAAGAAACTGCATCGGTCAGTTCGCTTACAGTTGTAGTAAGCATGCCGCCTTCACCCCCGACGGCCATATTCTTGGAGGGGAACAAGGAGAATCAGCCAAGGTCGCCCATTGAACCTGCAACAAGTTCGCTTCCATCCAACATTACTTGCGA
>JAKUNX010000048.1 GCA_022451835.1 Candidatus Poseidoniaceae archaeon | reverse complement strand
TCTCCTAAACCAAGTGGTCCATCGGGTGGCCCACCAAAAGGCCCAGGTCGTAGCCCGCCTTCAGGAGGTCCTCCAAAAGGACCAAAACGAGGCCCTCCAAGATGAAAAAATAATTTTATCTTAGACCGGCTTTTTGTAAAGACTCTAGTAACACACTTCCAAGTTCTGAAGGGTCTTTTGCACAAGCGATTCCTGCCGCTTCAAAAGCAGCAAATTTTTCTTCTGCAGTTCCCTTCCCACCAGAAATAATTGCTCCTGCGTGACCCATTCTTTTACCAGGTGGTGCAGTAGCTCCAGCAACGAAACCAACAATTGGTTTGGTGACATTTTCTGCAGCCCATGCAGCAGCATCTTCTTCTGCAGTACCACCGATTTCACCAATCATTACTATTGCTTCAGTTTGACTATCAGACTCAAATGCTGCTAAACATTCAATGAATCCTGTTCCATTTACCGGATCTCCGCCAATTCCGATACAAGTCGATTGACCTTCACCAATACTCATGGTTTGTGCAACTGCTTCGTATGTTAGAGTTCCAGATTTTGAAACAATTCCAATTCTACCTTTAGCATGAATATGACCTGGCATAATACCTATCTTAGCTCCTCCATTTTCTCCTGGGGTAATAATCCCTGGACAATTTGGACCTATCAATCGAATACCAGGACGGTTGTAAACATAGGCTACTGCTTTAACCATGTCAAGTGTAGGAATTCCTTCAGTAATACAAACAATAACTCCCTCGCCTTTTACCGAATCAAATGCGTCAGCCGCTTCCATTATTGCTTCAGCAGCAAACGGTGGTGGCACGTAGATTACCGTTGCATCAGCATCGGTTGTTGTTATCGCTTCTGTCATTGAATTCCAAACGGGAAAATTCCTGCCTTGCAATTCAACAGTTTGACCGCCTTTCCCAGGTGTACATCCTCCAACGATATTAGTACCATACTCGACCATTTTATCGGCATGGAACATTCCTTGCTTACCAGTTATACCCTGAACCAATACTTTTGCATCTTCTTCAATCCATATAGCCATTTCAAACACCTCCTCCGATAAGTTCGACAATCTTCTGAGCGCCCTCCGCAAGGTCATCAGCAGGGTGTATGTTGAGCGTTGACTCTGCAAGTATTGCTTTACCCTCATCGACATTCGTACCAGCTAACCGTACCACGAGAGGGACATCTAAGGAAAGTGCTTCAGTTGCTGCGATAACTCCTCTGGCAATAATATCACATCGCATAATTCCGCCGAAAATATTGACAAGAATACCTTTTACATTTGGGTCTTCTAAAATTATTGAGAATGCAGTCTTCACCTGTTCCTCATTAGCACCACCTCCAACATCCAAGAAGTTTGCAGGCTCACCGCCATACAATTTGATTACATCCATTGTTGCCATAGCCAGTCCAGCGCCGTTTACCAAACAACCAATATTACCATCGAGTTTAACATATGATAGACCAGATTCTTTAGCCCTAATTTCTACTTCTTCTTCTTCGCTCAAATCACGCATATCGTCCCAATCTTTGTGTCTAAATTCTGCGTTCTCGTCAAAAGAAACCTTTGAATCAAGGGCAACTATATCATCATCTCCAGTTTTTACTAATGGGTTAATTTCGACCATTGTACAATCATTAGATACGAACATAGCATACATTTTTGCCAGCATTTTCATGAATGATTTTAGCGCTTTTCCACTTAGTCCAAGAGCCATGCCTAAATCTCTATTCTGAAAACCCATTAGACCAGAGTTAGGGTCTATAGAAATTTTATGAATCAACTCTGGTGTGTTGTGAGCAACTTCTTCAATATCCATGCCACCTTCAGTTGAAGCCATAATCATCACAGATTTGTTTTCTCTATCAACCAGCAAAGCAAGATAATATTCGTGAACAATATCACATCCAGATTCAATGTATAGATTTCGTACTAACTTTCCTTCCTCGCCTGTTTGAATAGTCACCAAAATATTGCCTAGGATATTTTCTGCATATGTCTTAACTTCATCTCTTGAAAATGCTATTTTGACACCGCCTTCCATAACTAGTTCTCTACTGGTTGGGGAGTATAGACTACCTTTGCCTCTGCCACCTGCATGAATTTGTGATTTGACTGCGACAACTTTAGAATTTAATTTATCATAAGCAGCTAATGCATCATCTACAGTTTTGCAGTGCACACCATCCAGTACTGGAACGCCACTAGCTCTGAGTAATTCTTTACCTTGATATTCGTGGATATTCATAACCTTCTCCAAACCTTTCCAAATAAAGGCCGTCTTTGAATACTTTGATTGAACCTTAAATTCTAAACACCGGCAAAGATAGCCTAATTTATGGCTGAGGACGTCATTTGGTTTGGTATTCTTGGTCTTTGGGCAATTTTAGTTGTATTTGCTATCAAACCTTTCTATCATTATTTGAGAAAGCAAGGATCAGAACATATGGTTGCAGTATACTACAACAGAAAAGTAGCTCATATGCTTGCTGGAGGAGTGCCAATTATCGCATCACCAATTGTTTTTGATAATCCAATTTGGGTATTGATTGGTGGAGTTCTTGGAAGCATAGGTCTTGCTTCAACCCATCTAATGGATAGAAGATTATGGTGGATGCAAACTGAGCAGAATATGAATGATGCAACATTTGCCTTGATGCTTGGTGTGTCAGTCTTTTTGATTTGGGAGTATAGTAATGAGCCTTGGTTGGCAATTCTTCCATCATTATTCATGGCTTTTGGTGATGGAGTAACAGGAATTATTCGAAATAAAATGTTCAAAAGGAGAACAAAAAGTGCTTGGGGAAATGTTGGAATGGCAGCATTATGTCTTCCGTTAGGATATTTTATCGGCATGATGTCAGAACCAGAAATCCCATTATGGGGTTTAATTTCTGGAATAGTTGCATCAGTAGTTGAGAGATATGAATTTGGAGTGATCGATGATAATATTTTGATTGTAGTTTTTTCCAGCATAGTATTGTTTATCGGTCTAAATTTAGGCCCGATATAGAATACAAGATACTTTAATTGAGAACCTTGACACATAATTATGACACTCAATATTGGGGATAAGGCAGTTGAATATACTTTGAAAAATGCAAATGAAGAAATCGGTGGACAGTTGCTCACTCTAGAACAATCTGTGAAGGAAAATGGTCTAGTATTAGTCTTTGAATGCAACCATTGCCCATACGTAGTTGCTAGTATAGATAGAATGAATAAAATGTCAGATTACTGCAAATCCAAGGAAATTGGATTTGTCGGAATAAATTCAAATGATGCTACTGTTTATGCGAATGATTCATTCGAACATATGGTAAAAAGAGCTAGAAATGGAATGCCATATCCATATTTGTATGATGAATCACAAGAAATAGCTCATGCATATGGAGCAAAAAGGACTCCGGAATTTTTCTTATTCGATAGCGATAATACACTAGTTTATCGCGGCAGAATGGATGATTCGCCAAGAGATCCAAGTCAAGTATCAACTAGCGAGTTAAACGACGCAATAGATGCCATGCTAGATGGCCGGTCGCCAAATATAACTGAAACTGAATCAATTGGATGCTCGGTTAAGTGGAAGGCTTGATTTTATGAGTTGTAAGAGGCAATGTGATTGGGATGACAATCAGGTTTGCCGAAGTTGTGGCATAGACTACTCAGTTCCTGAACCAGATGAAAAGAATGACTCAAAGACTGATAAATCAACGGATTGATTCAAAGACTCTACCGCGAACCGCCATCCAATGCAAGTAGTGGTTCTAGCGGGGGGGGTAGGTTCACGACTTAGGCCGTGGACTAATTCAGTACCCAAACCATTGCTGCCAATGCTGGATAGAACCTTGTTAGAGCAGGTTATCTACACAGTACCAGCAGATTTGATTGATGAGGTAGTTGTTGCAGGTGGTTACAAGGTAGAAATGATCAAGTCCTACTTCGATTCTATAGATTGTGACTTCGATGTAAGAATCGTTAATGAAACAGAACCACTAGGTACCGGAGGAGCACTTGGTAATTGCCGAGATGTTGTTAGCGGCACATTTGCCTGCTTCAATGGTGATATTATCTCTTCTTTAGACGTCGGGAAATTGTTATCACTACACAAATCAAATGGCGGAATCGGTAGTTTAGGACTTTGGGAAGTCGATAATCCAACACGATTCGGGATTGTTGGGATTGACGATGAAAATAAAATCACCAAATTCAAAGAAAAGCCGAAGCCTGCAGAGGTGTTCTCAAATTTAATTAACGCAGGATCATACATTTTTGAGGAAGATATTTTTGATTATATGCCGAAGGGTAAACATTCACTAGAACGTGATGTATTTCCTAAGTTGGCTGAAGCAAGACAACTAAATGGAATGCAATTTGATGGCTACTTTATTGATGCTGGAACTAAGGAGTCTTGGATTAATGCAGTTACTAGGTGTATTGATGAAGCGAGATATACTACTGGTAATGCAGTATCAAATTCTTGGTTCGCAAGCGAGTCAAAGTTATCAGGAAATCAAAGAATCAATCAATCAATGATCGGTAAACAAGTAAAACTTGGTAGTTCAACGGTTTCTGAATCAACTATACTTAGTAATTCAATAATTCAGAATGATTGTAAGATAGTTCGTAGTTTGATAGGTAGAGATTGTCAAATAGGTGATAATTGTATTTTAGACAATGTGATTGTAGCTCACAATTCAATAATGCCTAATGGTACAAAGTTGAGTAACTGTACATGGCCAATCGAATAATTCATGATGTTTTTGTGGAAGAACTCAAAAAGCAACTTGTCTTGCCAAATAACATGAACAAGCCACTAATTGTTGTCAATTTCAAAACTTACGAAACCGCAAGTGGAGATTCTGCATTATCTCTTGCCAAAGAAATGGACAAATTTACTGATCGAGAATTCCGCATGATTGCAGTCGTATCTGCATTTGACCTTTCCTCAATAACTAACGCAGTACAAGGTGTAGAAGTCTGGTCTCAGCATCTTGATCCGGTTGGCAAGGGAAGTCATACAGGATGGCTTGAACCAGACTTGGCTTTACATCATGGTGCAGTTGGGACAATAATTAATCATGCTGAACACAAAGTTAGCCTTGAACATGTAGAGAAATTGATGGCAATGTTGCCAGATGAATTTCCAATCTGTGCTTGTGCAGCAGATGTTGATGAAGCAATAGCTTTAGCAAAACTTAGTCCGACATTTATTGCAGTTGAACCTCCAGAATTAATTGGCGGGGATATCTCAGTTACTACCGCAGACCCAGCAATTGTTTCAGATACTGTTGCGGCAGTTAAGTCAACTAATCCTGATGTTAGAGTGTTGTGCGGTGCAGGCGTTAAGAATGGTGCAGATGTCAAAATGGCAATTGAACTTGGAGCTGAAGGTGTTTTACTTGCTAGTGGCGTAACCAAGGCATCAGATATCAATGCTGTCTTGGATGATTTAACAATTTAAATTGGATTAAAGTAAACATAACTTAAACGCTTAAACTAGTCAAAATTGAATTAATAGTCACCCAAATTGCCAGCGGCAAAACCAGCCAACCAACAAATTGAGTGAATGATTCAGCACCAAAGCGGCCAAACAAACGGGATATTGGTCCACCTACTGCAGCAATAATTCGTAATGTTAGAACGGCTAAACCTCCCAATACCAAAATCAAAACTAAGGATAATATCGATCTTATGATACCTCCAAAACCACTTAAGAACGCAGCACCAACAGCTTGCGGGAATAATGCTGGGAAGGCGAGAATGCCAAACCATCCAAACCATATTCCAATTAACAGGTCTCTTTCCATATCTTCTAGCGGTCGCCAATCTTGGAAATATTTAGGATAAAGTCCATGAATCATTTTAGCAAGTATTGTAGCCTCGTATGGCTTTCCATTCTTTGCAGTAAAGAATGCCATTTCGACAAACCAAAGCATCATTATTATGTCCAAATAAAATAGTATTCCAGTTCCTATTGGTAAAATAGTTGCAATTAGAGTTGGTATGTTTACCAACAATATACCAGCCGCTCCAGCACCTATTATTGAAGCCCAAAGAGATCCAGGTGGAAGGGGCTCATCAGGAGGAGTCCAACCTTCTCTAGGTAAAGCGATGAAGAAAAGGAATAATCCTGGGCCAATTATTAGTGAAAAGTAAGCACCAAGGTTTTGTGAGCCTCCTGACGGGATTTCATCAATAGCATCACTAATGTCATCAGAATATGCTACAGGTGTTTTGGAATATGTTACATGCATGGCCTTATCAACAATAACTACAGAATCTGAGACTCCATCTGGTAATGTAGAAGCAAATTGTTCATCTTTGTCAATCAATATAGGCCATGAAGTATTGAGTTGTTGTCGCATTTGTGTAATGTCTGATGCCATTGGTTCTAATCCTGACAAGACATGAATTACGGCGACATTATCTCCATATCGATCTAATGTTACATTAAACTGATTAGACTGCTCAATGAGGTTTTCCGAAGCAGGTAATCCAACACCAATTATCAATGCATCTTTTCCATCGAATAAATCAGAAATAGAGAAAGACTCACCATTCTCATCATAGAGCTCTGCATTGGGTACTCTTGTATTTTCATAAATTGCAGCATCAGCACCAAGGTTGTTTTGACTGAATGCCGTAGGAACGAATAATATCATCATAACGGCCAAAGCACTTAGTATTGGGATAGGAATCAACAATCCCTGATTAAATGCATTACCTACGAATGCAAGAAGAGCAATAAATGCTGATAATGTTAAAAATAATTTTGCGTTTAAGAATCCACTATCCTCAGCAACAACTTCAAATCGCAAAATTCCAAATGCATGACATTCACTATTCAAATCTCCATATACAGTTCTTACACACATTTGTAAGTTCGACTCACCATTAGTAAGTACTTTCTTACCTGACCATGTCCAAATAGATTCATTATCACTAATTTCTCTTATAGTCAATGTTTTTCCTGTAGAGTCTTCCATCTTATTGTCATTGGATAACGAAATCTTTTCGTAGTCTTTTAGAGGGCCCCAAATTTCCCATTTAATGTCCTTAATGTCAGATTCTCCCCACGGCATTAGTGGTTCAAATTCTATATGAGCAATATTTGCCTCATCCAATATCATACGCATCTCGGGCTGATAGAGAACTCCTTCCATGATGATTCCACCTGAGTTCTGTGATTCAGGTCCTCCACCCCACTGAACCATTACGCTTGAACCAATACAGTTGTGCACTGCACTCAATGATAAAGTGAAGACATCACCTTGATTGGCAGTAATGTTGATATCATTCTCGGCCCCTGAGAAATTTATTGCTTGACCAGAGGTGATTTCATCAACAACATAGGTGACCGATTCTTGATAAATTTGTTCACCGCCAAGGCTTACAGTGTAAGTAAGAGTTGTACTAGCATCAGAGACTCCCAAAGAAGTTGTTTGTTGCCTGAAACAAGTTTCTGGGCCAACATTGTCATCAAGATAGACAGAAAAAAAGACACTCATTTTGACTGCTTGAGTAAAAGCAGTTTGAACAGGTTCACTCTGAATAGTAAATATATCACCGTTAAATAATGGATCAAGACTAATACCACCCTCAGTTTGGTCTGGCCTCTCTCTTTGTAATACAGCGTCAACTTCAGTCATTCCTTCAACGAATAATTGTTCAACTGGTTTTACTTGCCAGTCTATGTAGCCTGGTTCATATGAATCATCTTGTGCTTCAACAGTTGAAGATGCAATAACTCCAATCAGTAAAATCAGCAAGACAATGCTAATTCCCCGGTTGGCCATGATTGTTCGAGTTAGTATTAGTTGAATAAGTATCTGCTATTTGGTTAATAATCAATAATTAAGCCAAGCGAACATAATCAACATTCCAGAGGTTATAGCAAGGGTATTAACTCCACCTTTAGTTAGATATCCTCTATTTTCAAACCAAGCTCCTAAGAAACTATCAATTTGGCAACCAATCCAACCAATTACAATTACTGCAAGCATTAATGATATTCCATCGCCTATTGGTTCATCCAAGTTTGTTACATACCAAGCACTAAATGTCATCAATCCAATAATTAAAGCTCCACAAAAAGCAGCAATTTGTCCAGTTTTTGAAAATCCTCCATTTATTCCAGGCTCACATTTTTTTAACGTAGTAATCATTCTAACATTATCATCCAAGCAACCAAATTCACTGGCAAATGTGTCTGCTGCAGCAACAGAAACCGCTGCACCGAACATCCATAAACCATATTCCCATTCTTCATTTAAGAATGCAATTGTAGCGATTAATGCTGGAATTCCACCATTGGCAAAAACATTCACCCAGCCACGGTGTCCATCATCGCTTTCAGCCATATTTCTAGATTTTTTATCTTCAAACTTCCATTTGGTAGCTAAATGTGAAAAAACCAAGAATGAGAGTAAAATTAGTAGCCAGCTCCAGTGGCCTAGCAAACCTACTAAAAGTCCAATAAATACTGCAGCAGCAACTCCTGCAGTATCCAAAAACCGTGCTTTAGTTGAGGCTATTACCAAGATTAGCATAACGATAGAAGTGATAATCAAGTTGCCTTGATTAATACCTTCGAGCAGGTAATCCATGGTTTTCCCCAAAACTACTCGGAGACGACTGGCTTAAATTTGCTTCCCTATATATCAGCAGAGTAGGGTGCTTATTGTTGTTGATTTGCGTTCTCCAGCAATGCAAATGGAATTAGGCGCCTCAAAACGATCCATAATAAAATAATTAATACTATAATTAATAGTAAATTCGCCAAAATTTGAATCATGACTGAAGTATCTTTCAAAAGTACCCCAACTGACCATAATGAACCATTCCAAATTGCGTGAAAAAAGATTGCTATTGCTACAGCTTTGATTGGGTTGCTGGTAATCTTTACCATTTTTTCTTGACCAGCAGAAAGCCATTTTGGCAAGTGTGGTAATTTTTGAGTCTTTGAAGAAATTATTGGTTGACCAGATTTTCCATCGAATAATATCCATTGACTCTCTTTTTGAGTTTTAGATTTATCAAAAACTCCTAAACTTCGAATATGCCACCGCTTGTTGATAACGTATTTTCCAATTGCATATCCCGAAATAGCCGTCCAGGTAGCGTGACCGGGAATTGAACCAATCGCTCTTAGAACGGCAGTGAATACGAAACTAATTGCTGCTCCTTCCCCATTTAACATCGAACTCAAAATATAAATCATATTTTCAAGTAATGCAAAACCTAAGCCAACAGAAAAACCAATTTGGAAACCTCGTTTAGGGGAATCAATAAATCTGGCAAGAAATAGAACTGCCAATGCTTTTGATATTTCTTCACCAATTGGTGCAGAAAGGAACAGTATCATTCCGTAACCTAGACTATATTCATTGGTGACAGATAGTCCAAGTAAATTGATTATTATTGGAGAAATTAGAGAATTGATAAGTAATGCAGGCAAAGTTGACAACATTCCAGCAATAAGCATCCATTCTCCTTGCCTTCTTGTTGTACTTAGTCCAAAATATTCGTTTGAGGTTGACCACCAAGCGAATACAGGAGTTGAAAATCCGATTATCCATGCAGGTATTGCTATTATTAAGAATAGTAGAATTGTTAGAGAATTTACTCCCATAACTAATAATGGTAGCATGAAAATGCTTGAGATTAAAGTCCCTGAGATGAAAATAAGCCACAATTGTTTGACACTTGGCATTTCAAGTGGTGCGGTATTATGGATTAAATGATGCTGTAATATAGTAGGATTAGGTGATTGAATCAGTGTTCCAGGAGTAATGTAATGTGCATTGCTACCGTTATTACTTGGTTCTAACCTTACAATATGAGCAAGTTTTGGTTTACGAAGCAATAGGAAAAACACTAGAAATGGTGTTGAGCAAAGAGTGCCAAAAATAACCAATAATGGATCCATAGGTCCTAAATCACCATCCATATCTCCATCCACAAAGCCAAAAACAACAACAACAAAAATCTGAACAAAGAAAAAAAGAATCATTACTGAGGTAAGCATCGAGAAAATGGTTTTCCACGGTGAAGATTTTTGGGAGAGATACAAATTATTTGGGGCAGGAGATAGACCGGTTTGTGGCACTCCTAGCATGTTATTCCCTTTTTTCTCTAATTTGTCCCGCTCAGTTCGCCCATCACTCGTCACTGAAAAAATCAGCAGTCGGCCAAAGCAATCATCACTGCGGGATTGACCCTAAGGGTTTCATTTCAATAATTCATCGGAAGTTTACAAATATACACGCATTTTTATGCTAACAAATTTACTTTTCAAATATGAGCATGATGGAATATCTGTTTGCACCGAGGAAAGACCATCGTGGCTGGTCAACTCCAAGTGAAGCAGCAAGAATATTTTTCATTATAGCAATGATGTTTTCCGGATGGTGGTCAATGCAACTATCAGGAGGCAATATTATTGTATTCCTTTGCTTATTGATGCTTATTTCAACAATTTTACTATCGCTTGGTTGGTGGATAATCTCTTTGATTAGTAATGGATTCGAGCCTAGAGTATTAACAGAATCTGTCAATAATGTTGACAAAAGCAAGAAGTTGCCACTTCACTCGTTTAGGAAACCATAAGTCCAATCATGTGGTGGTGCGAAGGTTTCTTTGATTGACCTTGGACTAACCCATCTTAACAGATTTAGAGGTGAACCTGCTTTATCATTGGTTCCACTACCTCTTGCTCCACCAAATGGCTGTTGTCCAACAACTGCTCCAGTTGGCTTGTCATTAATGTAGAAATTTCCTGCTGAGTACCTTAATGCAGACATTGCTGCTACAATATCGGTGCGATTAGAGGCAAAAATCGAGCCTGTTAATGCGTACTCAGAGGTACTATCACATAGCTTGAGAGTTTCAGTAAATTCATGATCTGGGTAGATATAAATCGATAGTACAGGTCCAAAAATTTCTTCGGCCATGGATTCATAATTTGGATCTGAGCACACTATTGTAGTTGGTTGGATGAAGTAACCTGTAGAATCATCATAATCTCCACCAGTTATAACTTCACAACCAGAATCCTGTTTCGCTCTATCGATATATCCAGTAATATTATCGAAAGACTTTCGATCAATAACTGCAGCCATAAAGTTTGAGAAATCTTTTGGATCACCCACTGAAATTTTAGCAACTTCATCAACATAATTATCTCTAATTGACTCCCACACAGATTCCGGAATATATGCTCTGCTTGCAGCACTACATTTCTGTCCTTGATATTCGAAAGCACCCCTAATTAAAGCGACAGTAAGTGCTTGGTGGTCACAATTCGGATGAGCAACAATGAAATCCTTTCCACCAGTTTCACCTACGATTCTAGGATATGAACGCAAGTTTTCTAGATTGTTTGCCACATCCTTCCACATTTGTCTAAATACTGATGTTGAACCAGTGAAGTGAAT
>JAKUNX010000047.1 GCA_022451835.1 Candidatus Poseidoniaceae archaeon | reverse complement strand
GAGCCCCGATGGCGACTTTGTTCAAACTTTTGTGATTTTGGATAATTCTGAAGAAGTATTACATTGGAGCCAGCAATCAATTCCTGGTAAAGAGGTTTCTGATGCGCTGACAAGATACAGCGAAGGAGGATTCTCGGCTGGAGAAGATTCAGCCTTCACCCTTGACTTAGCAGGCTCATGGTCAAGTCAAGAAAAACTCGACGATGTGTTGCTTAGTGAAAGTGATGACCGTAGTGTGGAAGTAGTAATGACTTACGAAGAACTTGATTTCAATATTATTTCAGGTGGATTTACTTTGGATAATTTAGATGATTTTGATCAACTATTCGAACTATATATCATGTATTCTGCAATGATGGAAGTTGATTTATCAGGAGTAGATTTCTCGGGTCAAGACCTCAGTTACCGAGAACTTGGTAGATTTGATTTCACTGGAGCAAACCTCTCAGGGGCCAATTTAGAGGGGGCTAATTTAAGCGAATCATTGATGGTCGGTGTTGACCTAAGTGGAGCAAACCTTGCTGGAGCAAATTTAGTCAATACTATTTTCTTTGAATCTCCTGATGGTACACTAGAAAATGCAAATCTTACAGGTTCGAATTTGACCGGAATCTTTGGTGACATCGACTTAACTGTAGCGACACTCGGGAATGCAACATGTCCAGATGGAACTCTTGCTACGATTGACTCTTGCGATAGTGGTGCATCACAAGTTCCGACACCTTTAGTCCAGCCGCTATTTCAATTAGGAACTCAAGTCGAAGTGATAATTATTCCACACAATGCGACAGTCAAATACATGGGTCTTCATGAGTACATTCCAGGGGTAAATTCAGCACTAATCGCGGACTCAATAATTATTGGAGAGTCAACATGGAGGGAGTTAGTAGGTAATGATTCAAAGGAAGACAACCACAACTCAACTAACTGGATTTATCACATTAGTGGGCTTGATGGAGAGGCGCTAAAATCACTCGGTTCACGCCTTGAAGCGGATTCAAGAATTGCCAACGTATTGGACTGGACTACAGAACATGAAGCAGTTGAGAGAAACGGCGGACTTATCTTTGGAACTCCTGGATTATTGTCACTACAATTCGTAGTTGCCAGTATTGCTGCAGTCGCCTCAAGTTTTGTTTTCTTATCTCTAGTTTTGAATCAGCGTAAAAAAGAATTAGCAGTATTACAGGCTATTGGAGCAAGTCCAACTCAAATCATAAGATTAGTTCTGTTTGAAATTCTTTCAATAATTATTGTATCAATGTTACTTGGCTTAGTACTTGGAATTGGTTTAGCATTCTCATTCAACGGATTCTTTGATGTATTCGGATTTATTTTCCAAATATTTGGTGGCGCTTCAACCAACATAAATCGAGAATTAGTTTATCCTTGGCTTGAATTGACCTTAGTTTCTGTATCTGTGTTCACAGCAGTAGTGATTGCATTATTGATAACTACTAGAAGGGCGTTAAAATCAGACCTAGCAATGGTCTTGAAGGGGGAGTGAAAATGACTGAAAGTATTCTGAAAGCATCTTCACTATACCACGTATACGAATCAAAAGCAGAGGATGGTAACGTTGTTGCCTTAAGAGGTATTCATGTTGATATTAAGGAAGGCGAAGCAATAGCAGTAGTCGGCCCGTCAGGCTCAGGGAAATCCACTCTCATGAAATGCTTGGGAGGATTGATGAAACCAAGTTCTGGGTCGGTAATGCTTGCAGGCAAAAACATGACACGACTAAGTGGCAAAGAACTAGTTCACTTGCGACAAAAAACGGTTTCTTTCATTTTCCAGGAAGGCAATTTACTACCTGATATGAATGCAAGAGACAATGTTGCACAACCACTCCGTCATCAAGGTGTTTCATCGAGAAAAGCACTCAAATTGGCAGATGAAATGCTTGAACGATTGGGTATCTTGCATCGAGCAAAGGCATTGCCGATGAGGCTCAGTGGTGGTGAGCAACAAAGAGTAGCGATTGCCAGAGCACTAATTACCAAGCCGAGGCTGATTTTAGCTGACGAACCTACAGGGTCTTTAGACCCAATAACTAGCAGGGAGGTTTTGTCTTTGTTCAAGGAATTACATGAAAATGACGGAGTATCATTTTTGATTGTAACTCATTCGAAAGAAGTAGCATCTTTTGCTGATAGATCTCTAGAACTGCGTGATGGTAGATTTGTTGCAGAACACGGTGTAGGTGTTGATGTAGAGGATTTGAGCAGAGGAAGAGAACTGATTATTGACGAGACTGGAACGGTTACCTTACCGCCTGATGTATTACTTCGCATTGGTGGTCCTGGAAAATATGTCACTTCAAATATTGATAATGGTCAATTAAGTTTGCAAGGTGATAAAATTAAGTCAATGGGTAAATTCGAGTTAGCACCAATTTGTCCTGCTTGCAAATATGATTATGGCGATAGTGATGAACAAGAATGTCCTGCATGTGGTTCGAGTAGGCCTATGATAGAGGTTTAATTTTGAAACAATTAGTATCGATTGTCTCTTATCTTGAGGGTTTTTCTGCATTGTTTCTGTTTGCAGTAGCAATGCCGGTCAAGTATATTGGTGGCGATCCAGAATTAGTATCTCTAGTTGGAGCAATTCATGGAGGTCTGTTCGTGTTATTCATTGCCTTGTTATTAGCTGGAGTAGGTAAGCATTGGAATAGATTAGCATTTTACCATGGTTTTGTTGCTGCAGTAGTGCCAGCTGGACCATTCTTATTCGATGGTATGTTGATTAGCGGCGAATACGATGTCGATTGATTAAGCAGCTTTGACACCTTCTGGCCAAAGCACGAGAATTAGCGTCTTTCCTCTGGTTTTTGGTGTATGAGTAGTCTCTCTGTTCATCCAAACAATAGAGCCGGTAGGATAAGTTCCTTCATCATCCCAGACTTCTCCTTCAAGTACGAGATAGGCTTCTCCTCCAGGATGCATGTGAGGCATGAATGCATCAACGGTAACTTCAGAATCAGCATCATATAGAACCAGTGAGCATTTTTCTTCCCGCTTCAACTTACCCAGACGCACACCAGTGCCAAAATCTCGCCAAGAAATATTTTCTTCGAGCCATTCTTTGTTGATATTAAATCCAAGCCAATCAGACATGTCATGAGTGAAGACCATGAACATCCGAAACGGTCGAACTTGATGATTTCTTCGGATATCTTGCGTAGGTTTCAAGCGGTAGGCGAGAATCACAATGTGAAGTCGATGCCTAACCAACCACTAAGTCTTCCCGATTTTCCACCTGCTGGTCCTTGGGATGCATATGTATCAATCGTAATTTGGATTCCTCTGCTACTTCGAATATTGTTTTTAGTGATGCCATTTAGAAATGCAATTAGAAAGTTAGCTCCTCATGCAGGATGGGCACTTAAGCAAGTTAGAGAATTACCAGTAAGAGGCTTTGGTTTGCTGGCAGCAAATGAGATACTAGCAATATTATTTCCACCAACTATCGTATTATTAGTACGATTATTATTTGACCCAATTGGATGGCAAGAGTGGGGTGAGGTTTCCAATTTAGGCGGAACTATTCTTCTTTTGTTACTATTTAGTTGGATATTTTTTGATATTTTTAGGATAGGAAAAATTCGGAGAATGTTAAAGGCGGTCGAGAAGCATGACGTTACCAAACTAAGGAAAGTAGCAGATACAGGATTATCAGTTCGTTCTTGGTTGCGTAAATTTGCCGATAAAGATGATTCTAAGCCAGTAAGTGACAATGCTACAATTGCTAAACAAACAGGTAGTAGAGCATTGAAAACAAGTATGTTGATATGGGGCAGCAAGGCAATAAAAGCTAGAAAACTTACACCTGCTGGTTTATTGTCAAGTGTTGCGGTTGGGGCTGCAATAGAGGTTGCAAGAAGTGGTGCAGGGAAACTATCTGAAATGGTTGATAACAAAATGCAAGAAGAATTTGATAAGGCTGCAGAGATTAATTCGAAAACATTGTTGATATTGTTTATCAGAGATTTGTTTATGGGTATAGCACCGATAATTGCTCTTGGGTTATTGCCAATCATCTTGTGACGATTCCATTAATTTCATGTCTATTGGATGCTTGGAGTAATTTGAGGGAATAATTTGGCTCTGTTAATTTTGATGCGCCACGGTCAATCAATGTGGAACGCAGCAGGTCTGTTTACCGGCTGGGTAGATGTACCACTCTCCAACAAGGGGATTGAAGAAGCGATTGACGGCGGCAAAAAAATTGCTGAATATGATATTGATGAAGTTCATGTCTCAACCTTGATACGAGCACAAATGACTGCAATGATTGCTTTAGCACAAAACAATCATGGTAAAACTCCAGTTTTCCAGTATAATGGGCCAAGCGATGGGAGCAATACTTCCCAAAATGAAGCCAGAATGATTGAATGGGCCCAAATTAGAGGTGATGCAGGGAGTACAAGCATTCTACCAGTTCATGTTTCTTGGCAATTGAATGAACGAATGTATGGAGATCTTCAAGGGTTGAATAAAGATGCTACTAGAGAGCAATATGGTGCTGAGCAAGTACATATCTGGCGCCGTTCATATGATGTTCCACCGCCAAATGGTGAATCATTAGAATTGACAGCAAATCGAACTATTCCGTATCTAGAGAATAATATAATTCCTCAATTATCTAACGGTAAAAACTTGTTTGTTGCTGCTCACGGGAATTCACTTCGCAGCATTATAATGAGCATTGAATCTTTGACTAAAGAACAGGTTCTATCTTTAGAAGTGCCAACCGGTGTGCCGATAATCTACCAGTTTCAAGAAAATAGTTGGATTAAGTTAAATTAATACGCTGTTTTTTGTATTATGACTTTGAGTTTAACTTGTGTTCAACAGGTTTGGTAAATACTCCTTTACGATAAAAATCGTATTTGTGGGATTATTAATTACTTCACCATGGTTGATAGTTCAAATTGGAATAGTAGTGTTAGCACCTGATGTTGAAATCTCTTCAATGCCAACTTGTGAGCAAGATAGTAGGAATTGTGCGCATTTAGGAGGCGGCGACGATTACCGGTTAAACGAGGTATATCCGACATCTATTGACAAAGCGTCAGAAGAACTGTATGAGGATCTAATACAGTATATTGATACTAATGATTGGGAATTAATTTACGAAAATAATGGCGAGGATACATATTATGTCCATTTTGTTGAAATCACAGATTTCTGGCAGTTTCCGGATGATGTAGTAGTTTCAATCCAAGGTACAGATAGTGGTTCTTTACTGGAAATACATTCCGAATCTCGATTGGGTTGGGGTGATTTAGGTTTAAATCCTGATAGAATCAATACGATTTACGATTCAATTGTTCAATAATTGATAGAATCTATCAAGAATTATTGCTAGATAATTGATTCCAGCCATATGGTAATTTATCATCGTCAGTGAATATCACATTGACTCCAAGGCCAGATTTGTGAAAAGCTATCAATTGAACCTCATGGATAACATGGCCACTTGGTGCAATTCCAATAACTGGTAAGTTTTTATTTCGAAACAGACTCTTTTTTGAGGCATGATTGTCACTTGATACTGCTTCCTTACCAAGAATTCTACGTTTGCCTTCAACATCATCGAACCAGGGTAGAGGTCCAGATGGAGAAAATCTCAATCCTAAGATCAAGTCGACACCAGGGGTTTCTTGTGAAGCATCAGCGTCAGCACCACTTGGAATCGCTGGAGCATTGGGGTGAGTATGTAACCAATGAGTAAATCTGCCTGCTCTAGCACCTCGTGAGGGTGCGAATATGTCATCGGTCCAATCTTCGGGTAAGTGATGTACTGAGTAAGAATCTCCTCGATTTACAATATGCGCTTCGTTGATTAGATAACCTTGTCCTTGAAACAATCCTTCAACTTGTTGAGTGCTGGCAAAAAATTCGTCAACTTCAGAATTTTGTTGTTGATTAAAGTCAATATCGAGGCCTACTAAAATTTCATCTGGTAAGGATTTTAATGCCCACCAAACGAGATTTTGGAAAATTTCACCAGGCATGTGTAATTGTGCAGCGTAAGAATTTCTTGCATCAAAAGAATCTTGATTATAAGACGCCATGATATCTTCAAGCCACGGTTCAACCATCTTATCACTGCTAGCCAATAGGTTAGTATTGAAGAAACTGCCCGTAGTTAATGATTAAATTCATATTGCATGGACTTTTAATTGACTATATGGCGCGCAAGAAACGAGGCTTGGGGAAGTTTATCGGCGCTATTGCGGGCAGTCCTTACGAGCGATTGTTGAAGCAGGTGGACAAACTTGTTGAGACTAGCGTGAATGAAAGAATGCTAGCAAAAAATCTAGAAAAACTGGTTAGAATTACTGCACAAAACTATGATGAGGAAAAAATTGACGAAGAGGAACATGATTTGATTCTCGAATCGATTGAAGAAGCAGATCCCGAAGGTCGAACATTTCCTAAGTTGGATGAAGATGAAGATCCGTTTTACATGGGCGATGTGCCTGATGCACCCGAAATAAAGGGCAAGAAACGTCAAAATCTTGACCAATTAATGAAAGCCAAAGGAAATGAATTCACCGGTAGTTTTGGAAGAGACGAGTTTGATGATTACAAGAGTAGAATGGCTCAAGAGTTCCTTAAAGATTCAGATAAAGCGATTCAAGAAGGCGACCATGTGGCAAATATCGGGGCAATCAACAGGGTATTCGCCGATGCAGATGAAGATATTTCGCGTGTCAAGCAAGAAATAACTGAAGAGACCGGAATGCTAGATCCTAATTCAGAGGAAGAATATCCAGAAGGTTATTCAATCGATGAAGATGGTACAGAATGGTTTGAAGATGAAGATGGCTACTGGTGGTATCGTCTAGAGGGCGACGAAGATTGGCAACCATATGAGGAATAACCCGAGTTTTGGTACATCATTATAATTAGATAATTTTGTTATGATAAATACCACATCACTATAAGATAAATGATGTTCTTGGCATCATGGGAAATCTGTTCTTTGCTCTTACCGATAAGAGTGTTGAGCGGCCCAAAACAGTCTTAGCGTGTGTTTTTTTGGTCTTGATAATTTTATCTTCGGGTGGAATGTATCTTAAATTCGACAACAGTGAGGATGGATTTTTTCCAGATAATGATACCGTTGCCTTGCTAAATCAAATCGAAGATGAATATCAAGCATCTGTTGATTTTGTGAGAGTTATAGACGATGTAGAACAAGGAGATTTGCTGTTGAATAATACTTGGCAACAACTAGCATTAACCGAGGCTACAATGCTAAACAACTCTAATTTTATTGAATATCAATATCCTCTTTTCGGCTCACAAGCTAGTTTTGGAATGGTTAGCAGCGTAATTCAATGGCAAACAATCCAAGATCCAGTAAACTCTCAAGAATGGTTACTAAATCTTACCAATGCAATCGAAGAATTGCGAAATAGTAGCGATGTTGATTTTAATAATTCTTTACAAGATTTGGTTGCTAAGGCGAATACAATTCCAAAATTGACATCAATTTCTGCTGATATGTTGATGCAGTGGGAGCCAGGGAATCCTGAGCAATGGCTTTCAAGAATAGACAGCAGAGAGAATCTAACAGAGCAAATCGATGAAACAATATATCTAACATATTCCTTGTTCGGATTTAATTCCAATAAGAGTGATTTGCAAAAAGTATCAATGGAGGAAAACCTTACCGCAATGATTAGTGACTTATATGGGTTGAAAGGCCAGCAAGTTATCGATTATAGATCAATAATTCTTGCAAATATGCCATTTGAATCACGCGAAGATCCTTGGAATATGTCGGGCCCAATAATTACTACATTAGCAATTAGTTCAGATCCAATCGTTCATGGTTATGAAGAAAAAGAATTTAGTAAAATTGAGGCAAAAATTAATGATTGGTCAGACTTATTGCTGTTAGAATTACAACAAGATTCAGGTGATGATGAATTAAGAATATTCTCATTTTCAAAATTTGGTGTTGAATCAACCGAGAATATCGGTAAAGAAATTGGTATGCTTACTGGTTCTGCATTTATGCTATTGGCAATTATTCTGTGGTTTAATTTCCGTAGCAAAAGAGAGACTGCTTATGTTATGGTTTTGACTATTTTTGCTATAGCAGCGACTTATGGCTTATCTGGATGGTTGCAATATTTTGGCGTCAACATGGTATTTAATGCTGCGATGAATTCAATACCAGTCTTGTTATTGGCAATTGGTGTAGATTATGGTTTGCACGTTGTGTTAAGGGTGAGAGAAGAATTAAAGAATTCTGTAGTTGATTCTTCACAAGCGACATTGCGAGATTTTTCTTTAGAAGCACGAAAAATAGCTATTAGGAAAGGCACAATTTTCACCTCTATTGCATTACTGATTGCAATATTTACCGATATGATTGGATTTTTATCATTTAGATTATCGGCATTATCATTCTTACAAGTATTTGGAACAGTTATTGCAATTGGTTTGTTTTTGATCTATTTACTCAGTATTTCTGCATTGCCAGCATTGATGTCGATTATTCCTCCAAAGAAGTTACCATTGGACAAGGCGAGTAAAATTGAAATTGGCCCTATTGCCAAAGGACTGGGGCGATTGTCAATGCAGCCAATGAAAGTAGGAGTCATCGCGGTATTGTTGTTGATTCCAATGTTTATCGGTTTTCAACAGTTAGAAGTTGGATTTGAACAAAGCGAACAATTTGATCCCGATATTCCAGTAGTTGCAGATTTCCTAATGATTTCTGAAGACTTTCAAAGTAGTAGGTCTCCATTATATGTGGTCTTTGACGGTGAAGTGTTGAGCAGTGAGGGATGGGCTTCTTGGAATATGACAATATTAAAACTCTCTCAAAGTGGCGATTTAACTGGAGTTCCGACTGGTTTATGGGATTTAATCGAGGAGTCAAGAGCTGAATATGGTGCCTTAGATTCATTGATGAATTCTATAGAAGCAGGGCATTCGGGATCATGGGATGATTTATCCGATTGGTTATTACAAAATGAAACCGGTAGAAATATATCGAGTGCTCAACTTCATTCCAATGGTCAACAAACCTTGATTTCTTTTCAAGCAAATACTCTTAACTGGCAAGAAACTGTTGATTTAACCAAACGTATGGAGCAATTACTTGCCGAGATTGAAGAGGATTTTACCGTTGAAGGGGAATTAAGAATCAGTGGTCGTAGCCTAATTAATGCTCAAACTACATCAGATGTTGCAGCATCTTCAATCCAGTCTACTGCTATTGTTGCGATAGTTATACTTTTGATGTTGGTATCAATACATTCGTTTAGACAAAAAGACATATCACAAGGTTTAGCACGTGGATTTATTTCTTGGATTCCATTGATGATGGTTGTTTGCTGGGTTTACGGTTTGATGGGTTATACCGGTTATCAAATCAATCCACAAACAGTAACAATTGGAGCATTATCGCTGGGACTAGGTGTTGATTATGCCGTTCACTTCACAATAAGGTTAGAAGAAGAAGTAGAACATAATCCACGAGGCACTCAATTAGAATGGGTAGAGAATGCATCTGCAACAACCGGAAGGGCGATGTTTGGTGCAGCTCTGAGTACTGCTGGCGGATTTGCTGTACTAAATCTCTCTGCATTACTGCCACTCCGATTATTCGGCCAAGCATTCGTTGTGGCAATTACTTTGGCTCTACTATCAAGCCTAATCTTACTCCCTGCATTTTATTCTAAGTTCTTGAGACGAGATGCAGAGAAATACCTTGAGGAGGAATAATTATGGAAATAGAAATTTTGATGTTTTGGATATCTTCGATATATATTGGCCCGATATGGGGATTGATGTGGTTTGCTCCCAGGCATAAAATCACTAAAAAAGTCGTCGGAGATATTCGGATTGCAGTTTTGCCATTATGTATCCCGTATGCGATTCTTGCAATCCCTGAGATTCCAAACATTATGCTAACACTTGGAAGTCAAATGCCGTCTCCAGATTTGGTGATTGAATTTTTCTCAGATGACAAAGTTGTAATTCTTGGATGGTTACATTTCTTAGCATTTGATGTACTCGCAGGGCGATATATCTGGTTACGAATGTTGGCTTGCGATCGTCCAATGTATGTTTCAACACCAATTTTAGTCTTAGGAATGATGGTTGCGCCATTAGGCTTCCTAATTGGTATTTTGACAACATTAGAATATTCTGAAAAAGAACATTCTGAAAATCAATAAGTGTGACCAAAAACACCAACACATTATAAGATAACTTATTTTGATAATGTTATGGACACAAAGGTAGCGATATTATCCGGCTTTTTAGTTACGCTATTAATCGGTAGCAGCTTATTAATTGTAATCGATAATACAGGTGAATCTCAAGATGAAGAGAATGAAGTTGTTGATGAAATAATTCAAGATCCAATTGATACTAATCGGGAACCGGTAGTTTTTGTTCCCGACATTAGCAAATCATGGGATGGTGAAAATACCATTTTGAGTGGATTCATTTATGATGAATCACCAACTACGTGCACTATTTCAATAAAATTAGTCAATCCTTTAACGAACGGAGAAAATATAGTTCAAGAAGAAATTCAGATTACCAATGAAGGTAAGTGGGTTGTTGAATTACAAATGAATGAATCTGGGCTATGGATTGCCATAATTTCAGCAACCGATGAAGCCGGTTTAATTAGCGAAATTTCTTACAGTGAAGTCCAGGTTATCGAACCAAAAGAAGAAGATGTGAAAATCACCTTTTTGTGGAGTCCTCCCATTAGCGTTGATGAGCCAAATGGGACTTTGAGTGGATTTGTTATCCATGAATATCTTGACACATGTTCTATTGTCTATCAGCCTTTATTCCAATCTCCATTATTGGATGTTGTTGGAGATATAGATTCACAAACAGGCGAATTTAGCATGGAGTTTAACACTAGCCAAGTAAATACCAAAGGTGGGATTGTGTCAACTTGCGGGTTATTTACAAACTCTATAGTTATCACAAATGTTGATCTCCCTATGCCCCCAGATCCAGTTGGGGATTCTGATTTAGATGGAATATTAGATGATGTAGATCAATGCTCAGACACGCCTCAAGGAGAACCAGTATACCTAAACGGGTGTTCAGATTCCGAACTTGATGATGATGAAGATGGCATTAACAATGATCGAGATATATGTCCAGATACACCTAAAGGAGACTTAGTAGATTCTCAAGGATGTTCATCATCTCAAAAGGATTCAGATAATGATGGAATAACTAATGATTTAGACTTATGTCCATATACACCCACAGGCGAAGTAGTAGATTCTAATGGATGTTCTAGCTCTCAATTAGATAGCGATAATGATGGTATTTCGGATAATTTAGACCAGTGCCCAGACACCCCAAGTGGAGAGGCTGTAGATGATGTCGGATGCGCAGATTCGCAAAAAGAAAATCCAGAACCACCAGCAAGGCCTAAGATTTTGGCGCTTCATGGCGGTGGTGAGACAGCTAATGGATTAAGAAATCAACAAGGTACTCAAGATTTGATGAATGCATTACCAACTTTTGATTTTGT
>JAKUNX010000046.1 GCA_022451835.1 Candidatus Poseidoniaceae archaeon | reverse complement strand
GAACCCTTCCATAGCTTGCCAGCGGCAGACTAACTCTGTGTAGGCAGGAGCGACGACGTGATGTATTCCAGGCTTTCCATTAGCAGTCGGTGGGCCTTCAAGAAAAATGAAAGGAGCGCCAGATCTTCTTGATTCTATTGAATTTTGGAAGGCGTTTTCTTCGCTCCATGTATTCAGTAGCGCAGTTTCAAGCGCAACTGCGTCGAGTTCTCCGGCGGGTTTTGGCTTAGCCATGACCCTGCGAGATAGGTTTTTGTCTTGAATCTCACCCTTGAATCGGTGTTAAATTTATTTGTTAACAGAATATAACTTAATCTAGGTATATTCATTATTGTAACGGTATGTTTGAAGTCCTTTCATACCTACGGTTGTACATGTCCGCCGCTACATCTTGGCGTAGTGCCCTGTTTTTGGCCATTCTTATGGCAATTATAGGGCCATTGCAAATGACGGGTAATATTAGTGTTAATTCTGCAGAATTTACCACATTAGCAGAAGAAAAGACAGTTAAGTATTCAACTATTGGAAATGACGAATTTATTCAATTGACTGGCGATGGCGCAGTTAACAATGATTTCACTGTCGAAGTTCCAAGCACTTCTCCAATTTCAGATATGCAACTCAGCATTGAACCATCGGTCATGCAAACTCATTATGGTTTTGTTTGGGATAGTGATTTAATTTGGTCAAATGCAGACGCGACCAAAAATGGCACAGTTGTTGAGGTGAATTCTTTAACCGGTTCAACTGCAGGAACCCTTTGGGATTTCAATACTGGATTGCAAGGATGGACTGTATCTAACCCAACCTTTGTTGGCAGATATACCAATACTTGTGGCGTTAATGGCACCTCAGGTGGTTCAATAAAGACTCAAGCCAATTATAACGCGCCTCATCATGCAACCTCCCCAAGAGTGAATCTTGCTGGCGCTCAAAATATGCCATTACATGCTTGGGTTCTACAAGGTTCTTTCAACTGTGGAGAAGAACCCGACTCTACTGAAGATCTCCAAATTCAATACATTACTTCCAGCGGCAATTGGGTTACATTGAACACATGGGCAGGTGCTACATCTGGAGGAACTGCTCAGCAATGGTCTACTAATTTGCCTGCTGCTGCACTTCATTCAGCCACTCAAATTAGAATTAACCAAGTAAGTGGTTCAGGTGCAAGTGGTACATGTTGTGATTTTTGGTTTGTTGACGATGTTCATTTAGCATCTCCACCTGAATCTCACTGGATAAGTCCGACAATTGGTTGGGGTCAAGGTGCAGTACAACCGGTTTCAAGAAGTACCTATGCACCAATATATCTTGATGCTGTCATTCCTCAAGGCGCTTTCCTAAATTGGTCAGTTCTTGATGAAAATGGTATTGAAATCATGGGTGCTTCAGGCAGTAATGATGCTATGATTCCACTCAATATGATAGATTATGAAACATATCCGTTGATAAGACTAAAATTAGAGTTTAGAGGTTCACCAATTGGCACAGGCATTCCTATTCTACATTCAATCGCTGGAGACGGACAGGTTCACACAATTTTCAGAGATAGTATCCTGAATCAAGATTGGGAAGCAGCCTGCATGCAAGGTGGAGCAGTTTCTTTTACAACTGGAGCAGTAGGAACAGCAGATTGTAACTTGACTTCTCCTTGGTATACACCGTTAAGTCCAGCTAAAGGGATTACAGGAGACATAGAAGTGACTAACGGGGTTTTACAAATTCGTTATTCAGAATCAGCAAATTGGACTAATTTGACTTCACCAACATTTACCGACCAAAATGAAGAAACAATTTACCGGTACCAATTACGTATAATTCACGATAATTCTAGTACAACATCATGGAAATCAAGTTCACTTTCGTGGATATTATTAGGTGGTAAACATCCCGCTCAACCTGCTATTGACTTTAATCTGGATGGGTTTGTAGAATGGGGTGGCAGTGATAACAGAGTTGGCTCATGGGGTTGGCAAGATCGATTTGAAAATGGAGAAGAGATAATCTCAGTTACACCAGGGATTTCCGGAAGTGATAGTGTTTCTGCATGGTTGCCACGAGATAATATTCAATCTTTTTCAGTTGGAGTGATGGCTGAGACTGGAGTGCTTAATGGAATATATCTGAGAGTTGCTAATCAACTGATTGCTAATTGGTCATATGATAATGTCAAAAGCGCGTACGTCACATTGAATGCATCTCAACTTTATGCACTAAGTTATGCTGCTTCTACTGCATCCAGTGTTGGATTTTTAGGAGCTAATTTTGTGCAGATGGATCTTGAGGTCACCGGAACTGGAGGCATGAAGATGGCAGGATTATCAGTTCCTTACCCAGTATCGATATATCTTGACTCTGATCAACAATCACCTATGGTTTTGGGTATTAATGATGCAAGGTCAACTCTATCAGATGTCAATGGCCAGCACATTATCCCTGTTCCATTCGTCTCAGATTCAGCAGGTGGAATTATGGTTACTCTCGATGGAGTAAATTATTCATCTGATGTTGAGGTTTTGAATACCTATATGGAAGACCCAGTCCAAGTAGTTACTACCAGCCAAAAGTGGCATACAATGCATACTAATTTCAAAGTTAGCGCTTCAAATCCAGGCCTTGTTAGACTCGATGTAGTTGGCGATAACAATCATGCAACATGGTTAATTCCAACCGGAGGAGGCTCCCCTATTGGGCAAGGCGATAGTGAATTAGTTGAGTTACATCCAACTGATTGGCTTAATTTCACTCAAAATGGCGATGATGTTAGTGTTGCAATAAAATATCGAATTGAGCCTGGTTGGGATGATGAAGAATATCTAACAGCATCAACAAGATTAGTTCTATCCAACGGTGTAGTTTCAATTCCAGCAACGCATTCTTGGGGCAGTATTAACGGTGGCTCCAAAGCGTTGGAAAATGATTTAGAGATAAAGAGCGTCACATTTTCAACAGAACTTGGAGAATTACCGAGTGACGAATATTATCTGCCTGCAGGGCAAGATGTTGATATTTCAGTCGATATTGGATTTGAAGGCTTGAGTGGTAGCGATTCATTTGCCGATGGAGATGCATTGTTGTCATTGTATCAAGGTAGTAATGAAATTGCTAATACTACAACTCTTGATGTTGATATGTGGAATTACACAGACACAGTTCCATTCACTAACGGAGTACTAGATTGGCGAGTCGAAGTTGTTTCACTTGAGGGTGGAGGAGTGACAGATGACGCAGTGCAAGAAAGAACATTCTTTGCCGATTCTGTGATTCCTTCTGTTTATTGGTCTAGTGTTGCAGCATATGATCATAGAGTTCCATCTTCAACTCAAACAATCCAAGTACAAATTACTGACCAACCATTACTGCCTTCAAACATTGAAGCAATGGTTTGGCGAGAGTGGGTTAACGATTATGATTTCAATGGTCAACCAAGCCCTGAAGAGTATGAATCCTTCTCGAATGTATTACTGCCTAATGATATGACTGCGTTTGTCGGACAATACACAATATTACTCGATGACAGTGGAGGCGTTATTGGAGACAAAGTTGCCGTTTATCTAACTGGTAACGACGCTGCCGGTCATCCGTTAGAAGACAACGGTTCTGGTGAACAAGGAGACCATCTCTTCATGTATCAATTGAAGGCAGATGGACCACCTTCCATTCCTACTGCAGCATTTACCTGGGAAGGTGGCAGGCAGACTTGGCTTCACCCAATGATAACTTATGAATTCGATGTCATGATGAATGAACCTAATGGGGGCTCTGACCTATCTGTCGTCGAAGTTCAATTAGCCTCACAGCAAAATAGTGATCAGCTACCTATTTCTTGGGATTTCATGACTGGAGATTGTACTACGACAAGTCCACATTTAGTAATCGAAGATAGAAAGATGGATTGCAAATATGGAATTGCAGGTCCATATGAGGAAGACATAACATTGAATGTAGAATTCCACTTACTATGGACTATTCCTGATTTGGGAGACACCAAACGTGAACCTAAATTGATTGTAATGGATCGTGCCGGAAATACCGATCAACAATCTTTCCCTACGCTGAGATGGCGTTCTTCTGGCGATATGTACATCCCTGACGAAACTATTCAACTAATTATCAATCAAGGAACTGTTGTTGAAGATGGTGCGAGAATTGCTCCAAGTAGTTCTTTTGAAGTATCTGGTGATGTAATGTTCCAAGAAACCAATACAAGGCCTGACTTTGACTGTCCAGTTAGTGTGATGTTTGATGGTGTTAACTATCCAACAACTGCGATAGATGGTTCATGGACTGCGGTTGTAACAGCCTCAGAAAATTCAGGTAAGAAAGCATTGACATGGGGTATAGATTGTATATCTGGCCAAGGAAATGATGTTACAGATGAATCAGACAATAGATGGATTTTGATTGATGGGACAGGACCTACTCCGGTTGAAATTATTAATCCAAGACCTAATACTATTCTGGAAACTGAGGTGTATGAAGTAAGAGTTGCAATCAATGAAGAAGGTGGACTTGATGTTGATTCATTACAACTTGAGTGGTGGGTTGAAGACGCAGATACAGGTGACAGATTAGTTAGTGGTTTTGAGACTATGATGCTTGAGGGCGATGATATAGCGGGAACACAATTGGAAGTTTATGCTAATGTTGATTTATCAGATATTACTGACACTATGATAGAAAAACGACTAATATTGTTTGTCAAAATAAATGGAAGAGATCTTGCTGATAATCCAATAACTGGAATGAACGGTGCACCGTCTGGTAGCCAAATCGCCCAGTGGGATCTTGAATGGCTGAGACCAGAATTTACCATTGGTCCACTTGATGTATCATACACCCGATTGATTCTTGAAGTTGGGCAATCCACTTCAGTACAAGCTCTTGTTAGCAATGTTGGCTCACTAGACGGTACTGTAGATGCTACCGCTTATGTCGTAAGATTAAACGGTACTAAAGAAGTATTACAAAGGCCAAACCTCGAAATTCCTGCGGAAGGAAAGGGACTAATTTCCATAGATTGGGTTCCAACTACTGAAGGTATACAGTGGATTGAAGTTGAACTTGATAATGGTCAAACTGCAAAAGGCCCTACAGTAGATGTTAGACCTGCGAGAGAACAGGGTTTTGTCGAGAACTTATTCGGTGATGTAAATCCAATTATCGGATCGGTAGTAGCGCTCATTTTCGTCTCAATTATTGCGACTTTACTGATTTGGGCTAGAAAGGCAACAAGAGGCAGAGGCTCTCGTTCTGAATATGATTGGGATGAATATTCATCTGAAATCGATTATGATGACTACGATGATTATGAAGAAGAAGTTGTAACTGAATACGCTGAACAGCGGACAATCGAACCTGCTGCATCTGTTAGTGCTGCTTCAGCAGCCTTAACCGGTGGAACAGTAGATACTACTGAAGAAGAAAACGATTGGGTAATGGGCGCTGATGGTTACTGGTGGTACCATGACAAAGATACAAATGAATGGTGGTACAAAGACGAGAATGGCGACATTGTCAAATTTAGTTAACCACGGTGAGTCTTTTGTCCAAAATTATCGGCCTATTACAAATTGATTCTACAGTCGGTGATTTGGCAGGTAATGCAAAACGATTGGAAAAATTAGCAAATATCGCTAACCAAAACGGAGCCAATTTGGCAGTTGCTACTGAGTTGGCAATTTGTGGCTATCCTCCTCGTGATTTATTGTTACAACCTGATTTTATTACTACTTCATTTGAATCTGCGAAGTCACTGAATGTGGAACTACCAGTACTTGTCGGGACTCCAGTTCCCTCCGAGCATGAGAAAAATTTACCTGCTAATGGGGTAGTTCGTTCTGGATTACTCAACGCCTCACCTAACGGGGAAAACACCAATAGAGTAGTGGCCAAAAAACAACTTTTACCTTCATATGATGTGTTTGATGAAACAAGATATTTTTCACCGGCAAATCGTTCTGGAATTTGTCGCTCAATAGGTGATATCGACCTTGGAGTTACTATCTGTGAGGATGCTTGGCAAGCTGCCGGAATGACGCCATCTACATATGGACAAGACCCAATTGAGAGTCTTGCAGAGTGGGGGCGTCAAGGTGTAACATTGGATGCCACTGTTAACCTTTCAGCCTCGCCTTATCACGCTGATAAAGTAAGTTCAAGAATAGAAGTTTGTCGTACAGCTGCTCGAATTTTACAACATCCATTTTTACTATCTAATCAAGTTGGAGGTAATGATGATTTGTTATTCGATGGTTGTTCATTAGTTGCATGGCCAAATGGTAGAGTAGTGGTTGCACCAGCTTGGCAAGAAGGAGTTTTACTGGTCGATTTAGACCAGCCAGATAACTGCAAATGGGTTGGTATGGGTAGTAGCGACGCGCTCTCAATTGGTAGTGATGAGATCAAATTCCTTGGTAGTGAGTCGGATGGTCACGAAGATTCTACATCATTAATTGAAGATATTACCGATGCTGTGATTACTGGACTTGCCGATTATTGTCGTAAATCTGGTATCAAAAAGATAGTTCTAGGATTATCAGGCGGTATCGATTCAGCTGTTGCAGCTTGTGTTGCATGTGCTGCTGTAGGTTCGGAAAATGTGCTTGGAATTGCGATGCCAAGTCGATTTTCATCACAACACTCGCTAGATGATGCACAGTATACTGCTAATTCACTCGGCATGGAATTCAAAATACAATCTATTGATGATATGCATTCGTCATTGGAATCAGAAATCATTAGCGTACTTGAAAATGGTAATCCTGTAGCATCTGAAAACATACAGTCACGTCTGCGTGGTATAATTGTCATGGCTCACGCTAATGCTCAAAATAGAATGGCGATTGCAACTGGAAATAAGTCCGAACTCGCCCAAGGCTATTGTACGCTATATGGCGATATGGCTGGAGGTTACACGCCACTTGGCGACTTGTATAAGATGCAAGTTTACGCTCTTGCAGAAATTTTCAATCAACGCGCATTAGCCATAGGTCAGGCACCTCCAGTGAATCAGTCAACGTTAACAAAACCACCATCTGCAGAGTTAGCACCAAACCAGAAAGATGAAGACTCATTACCACCGTATGAGGTATTGGATGAGATATTAAGACTTCATATTGAAAATACTATGGATGCAGATGATATTGTTAATGCTGGATACGACCGTTCTATTGTGGTCGATGTACTTACTAGGCTTGAGCGTAATGAGCACAAGCGCTGGCAAATGTCGCCAGCTCCTCGTGTTACTGGTAAAGCGTTTGGCCAAGGTTGGCGTAGACCATTAGCATCTAGACATGATTGGCGTGATTGAATTCGATGGTCATAAAAATCAACTGCTTTACCTCGGGTTATGTCGGGCGAAGTTGTCAACATTGCAGGCTATCGGTTCACCGATATGCCTGACCGTGATGATTTACGACAGCCATTTAGAGACATATGTGATGAATTAGACCTAAAAGGTACAATACTACTGGCTCATGAAGGAATAAATTTCTTCCTTGCTGGAAGTAAAACAGCAATTGAATCATTTGTAACTTTTCTTGAAGCAGATAAGCGATTTAGCGACATTCCTCTCAAGATTTCATATTCTGATTATCAACCATTTCGTCGAATGAACGTTCGACTAAAAAAGGAGATCATTTCACTCGGCCTTGACCACATTAAACCAGCAGAAATGACTGGTGATGAGATTGATCCAATGGAATTTAAACAAATGCTCGATGCTGGAAAAGAGGTTATTGTTCTTGATACTCGTAACGAATATGAGTGCCGTATAGGGACTTTTGAGAATGCATTGGAACTAAATATACGCTCGTTCAGAGACTTTCCCAAAGCAATTGAGGAACTCGATGAAAATCTCAAGGATAAGCCAGTAGTAATGTTTTGTACTGGTGGAATTAGATGTGAGAAAGCGAGTGTAGTCATGATGGACGCAGGCTTTTCCAATGTTAAGCAGTTGAAAGGTGGAATTCTTGGCTACTTTGAACAAGTTGGCGGCGATTATTGGAACGGTGACTGCTTTGTTTTCGATAGAAGAGTAGCTGTTAATCCCCAACTTGAGGAGACTGATGTAGTACAATGCTATGCCTGTAGAGAACCATTACTGCTCGAAGAGCAAAACTCAGGAGAGTATGTTATCGCTCAATCATGTCCATATTGTTCAGGAAAGAATAATTCACCAAATTAGCCACTCTTCATTCAAGGTTAATGGACTCCACAAATGCAATTCATGGCCGGATATTCCATCATCAGCAACAAACATTACCAATTCATTATTACCAACTAACCTCCCATAGTTTACCGCATCTGAATTATTTCCAATACCTAACCATGGGTCGTATACTAACTCGGCTTCCAATGTTGTGACATCGAAACTCCACAAACAATGACCAGTATCAAAGCCGCCTTCCTCGCCATTAGCGATGATTAGTAGATGGTTGTCAGTAGCCATCATGCCTCTAATTTCAGCCGAGGTCATACCTGGTTGGAATTCATGAACTACCTTAGTTCCTGTAGTAGTTCCATCACTTACACACAACTCTTCCGCAGTACTACCGGTAATACAGTCAAACCAAATTCTGTCATCGAGAATTACTGGCTCAACACGCTCACTTGGTGCAACCATTAGACTTGATAGTTCGGTTACTGTATTACTTAGCAAATCATAACTCCAAACGGTTGGATCAACACCGGAAATCTGAGCATCAAAGATTATCTTGTTACCTAGTAAGTTTAGTCCAAGGTTTTCTCCTACGTTAGTTGGTGGATTTCCGTTACTTTGTAATGACATACTGGTTAACCATGAATGGCTGCCATCAGTTTGTAATTCGACTAATTGCCGTCCATTTATTCCGTCATCGGCAACTAAAATTGTACTTTGCCCAAGCGATAAAATTGCATTGGGTGAACTATCTTCAAAGCTGTTTAAATCCCAAGATATTAGTTGACCATCATTACTCAAAAAATGCATTTCAAAGCCAATATCATCATGGATTCCTGAAAACCAAAATCCAGATTCATCAACAACAAAAGTAGTACTAGTGTGAGAAGAGATTTTGTTTTGCACAGAGTCCAGTATAAGTTGAGCATCTATTCCGAAAAATGGGGCATCGAATAGGTTGTATAGACTCACGCCATCAGTCCACATCAAATCATAATTGGAGTCGGAGAAAACTAAACCATTCATCCATATTGTACTAACAGAGTCGGCTATGATTCCATCTCACTGTACCCGGTGAGTTGCTGTGTACCACTTGCAGATAGGTTACTAGTCCATAATTCACGGCCATTGACTCCACTATTTGCATCAAATAGCCATAATTCTTCATCACCGACAGTTATTGATGTAAATCCTAAGTGAAGTCCGGGACTAGAATCAGCATTACCGGGATTGATGTCAATTAGTTGCTGTGTTGTAGCAGATGTGCCATGACTAGTCCACAATTCACAACCAGAGGCGCTATCGCTTCCAGAAGTAATAACCATACTATGTGATGTAGACCAAGCAAATTCAGAACATTGGCTTGAATAACCATCCGATACTCCGACGAAGAAATCTGAAATGGGTCCAAAATTCAACGGTTCGCTACAAATTTTTAGTGATTCAACTATCTCGTCATCATGCATAATTTCATCATCTGCAATACCATCGCCATTGCCATTATCGACTCCGAAATTAATGACAAACCCGTTGCTACAGAGATGTGGCGGTGGGTCGAGCCTCTCAACCAATGCTGTATGGCCGCTTGTGCCATCGGCACCATTCATACCGTTAGCGCCAATCATGCCGTTACAGATAAATTCAGAACTGGTAATTTCTTCAGCATCCAATGTATCATTGTCGTTAAGATCCACACCTACTGAAATTAGTAGGCCACCGTATGTGCAGGATTCATTGCCATGATCAATGATAGTTGTATTTACAAGGCTGTCAAACCCTGGTATTCCATTAGGGCCAGTAGCTCCTTGAGGACCTGACAATCCTTCCTTGCCGTGACATAATCTGGTAGTAGAGGTAACTTCGTCTTCTTCAAGAATACCATTTCGATTACTATCGTTGCCGATGAAGATGTCTGCCCCACCTTCAGTACAAATGTGGTCTGCTTCACGTCCTTCTGTACGAACTAAAACCTCTGTAGCATCATTGCCCGATTTGCTTGTAGTATCATCCAAGGATTCGATAATGGTAAATGAGTATGCAGATAGTATTAGAGCAACAATGATGCTAATGGTTTGTAGGGTAAGCATAATTTTTCTTCTTTTAGGATTTTTCTCATCACTCTCATCTTGTTCAACATGTATACTACCATCAAGTGGAGGGATGGGTTTGATAGGTGAATCATTAGCAGGTTCTCCTGCAATAGGTCTGATCTCATCAAGTTGAGAACTATTAGTCATGATGATATATCAGAACCTCAATGATATCAAAACTTCCGGTTGAAATGTTAAGTTAATAGGTCCTTTAGGGGTTTAGTTCATGAGATAGATAGTACACCCGAGTATCATGGACTTGCCAGATAGGCTTGCTGCTCAACTAGCAGGAGATGAAGGTAAGACTAGGCAAAAGGCCGCAAGATTGGTAGTAGATTTGGCTGAAATTGCTAATGCTGAAGGCTTCATTGAAGTTGACAACGCTCATGTTTCTGGTGTCTCAGTGATCACTGGGGGGCACGGTCTTCGGCGATTTCTTTCCGATTTATCAGAGGATGAAGATGGTCAAGTTGCAATCACTACTACATTGAATTCTGCAGGTTGTGACAAAGAAAAAATGCAAGAGATGGATATTGATTGGCCAGATTTTCTTGAACAGCAATTTGAGATAATTCATGCATACGAGCGATTGGGAATTGAGGCTACATTGTCTTGTACACCTTATGATCGAGGAATCGAATTAGATTCGGGGGTGGCATCTTGGGCAGAATCAAATGCAGTTTGTTTTTCTAATTCTTGGACTTCACTAATTACTAATAGAGAATCTGGGTTATCTGCGTTGGCCACTGCATTAACTGGTTATGCTCCAAAATGGGGTCTTCATTTAGCCAAGAATAGAATGCCAAATATTCTAGTAAATATTTCATGTGAACTTAACGACCTTGCTGATTGGTCAATCCTTGGCGATTGGATTGGTAAACAAGTGAGACCTGATTGGGATTTATCTTGGGGGCCGATGCCATTTATTCGAGGAATGCCAGAACATATTTCCTTTGCCAGTAAAAAAGCCTTGACTGCTGCAGCAGCAAATTATGGTTGTCCAATGTTGTGGGCGGAAGGCCATAGTGCAGATCCACCGCTTGATAAAAATGACAATGGAGAGTGGCTTGCACCAAAATCAGGTTGGGCTGGAGTGCTTGAATTTACTGAGGAAGACTTAATCCAACGTTACCAAGATTTAGCGCCTAAGGGCCAAGTAGATTTAATCGTCATCGGGTGTCCACAAGCAAGTCTTGAAGAGATTAGAAGAACTGCTTCAGCGGTTCGTTCATACGCGGAGATGGGGGCTAAAATACCAAACAACAGATTATGGTTGTTTACCAGCGGCGAAAATTATCAATTGGCTAGCGATGATGGCAGTATCGATTTGTTAGAAGATGCAGGAGTAGTAATTTTACAAGACACCTGTCCAGAGGTTACACCATACAATCGTCAGCATTACAACCATTTACTTACCAATTCTCTAAAGGCAGAGCATTATTTGACAAGTGGACTAAATCGAATACCTACCAGCGTGATGACAATTCAGAATTGTGTTGCTCATGCTTTTGACCCAGACCTATCAAAGGGTGAAAGGCCAAAATTTTCAACCAAAGCTCAACCTCAACATCAATCCTCAAAATCGCTGCGTTCCGGAGAATTTAGTGCACATGGTAACGGACTTTCCTCACAAGATGATTTCACAATTACTGGCAGGGCTATGTCAACAGATGTTGCAATAACTTATCTTGGCCCTTCACTGTTTGATATGTTTGATAGAGAAGGAGATGACTGGGCTGCTGGTTGGATATTGCA
>JAKUNX010000045.1 GCA_022451835.1 Candidatus Poseidoniaceae archaeon | reverse complement strand
AGTTGGTAAAAGTGTGGGGCTAAGTGGTAAACGCTTGGACTATTTTCAAAAGTGCCGTACTGGTATGCCGGTCTATGTTTGGCCTGCTAAAGAGAATTATGAATTTCGTTTGCTCAGTTCTGGAATAACCGGGCTAACAGATAATTTAGACCCTAATTTTACTTGGTATAACGATGGCAAACCAAGATGGAGATTCCCTGCCACACAACCCTTAGATCAAAATCAGTTAGAGAGATTGAATAGTGCATCATTTGAAAATCATAACGATATTTTATGTGAGTTAGAAAAAGAAGTTCCAAAATGGTCTGAGTGTGATAAACAAAGAAAATTAGAACTAACCAAAATGTGGCAGAACAAATGGAATTGGAAAGTTGACCATGCAAAAATAGAATCTAACTCGGAAAACGCGTTACCTTGGCAAGCGGTTAGATTGATTGGTCATCGAGGTTCAGGGAAAACTCAACGACCTGTGTTTTAATCACTCTATGTGTCTTAGTTCTTGGCCTTCAGGGAAGTATTTAGGTCGATAAATTGGAACTCCTTTTCCTGAACGCATGTTGACTCTCTCATCGACAATTTGTGCACCAATACCAGCAACTCTCGCCCAACCAAAAAATGTTGTATAATAAGTTGGGTCTTTAAGCCCAACATGATGTAATAATGCCCCGCTGGCAATGTCTACGTTTGCATTGGGATTCCTAATTTTTTTGTTTTCAGATAAAACACGAGGTGCGACTTTTCTAAGCGCCTTGATGATTTTAAAATTCTCATCTTCAGGACATATTTTTTCACCTAACTCAAATTGTGCAGTTGCTCTTGGATCTTCGACGCTCAATACTGCGTGGCCAAAGCCAAACACTGGACGTCCTTCTGCCAATTCATTTCGAACAAATTTTTCAACTTCATTTTCATCACTAGAACCGACTTTCAAGACAAACTCCAAACATGATTGATTAGCTCTGCCATGCAGAGGTCCAGAAAGTGCGTTCATTGCCCCAGCCATTGCCGAGTAAACAGTTGCTTTACCTGAGGCAATTGATTTGCCAGTAAATGTGGAAAGATTTCCTCCACCATGATCCATATGAAGAACAAGATAGGTTGAGATTACTTTTGACATTTTTACTTTGTCTACATTAGTTAAATCTAGAGTTTCAACAAATCTTTCAACTAATGATTTGCTAACATCATCATCAGGTATATTTGTGGTTCTTCCTTCTCTATAACGGAAAATCAAACCCATTAATCTAGGCATTCTTGCCACTAGATTAAGAGCGTCATCAAGCCAGTTTTCAGTAGTATCACACATTCCAAGAGAGTGGATTCCTATCGATAGCCAGTCCATTGGGTGACCATGCTTTGGTAGAGTTTTGAGAACATCCTCAACACCATTTGGTAAAGTTGCTCTTGAGGATAAATCAGCCTTAAATTGTGCAGATTGCTCTGTATTAGGAAGTTCTTTATTGAACAACAAATAAATTATATCCTCGGGTGAGAAATCTACTAATTCTCTAATTGGATATCCGCAGTAATGAACTCCTTCACTTGGAGTGACAAAAGAGGTTCTACAAGTTCCTACAGGAATTCCTCTTAGACCTATATTCAAATGATTTTCAGTGACTTCACAAAGCACTTTTTCATTGGTCATGAACCCCACCTAATTACCCGAGTTACCACTATGGTATAAATACGGCCTATTTATCAATCAAAAAATTTGATTAGATTAGTAGTTAGTTTGTCCAATCTCTAAATCCTTTTGTCGATTGTCTGTCTGCAAGAACATGGATTTTTATCGTATTGCCATCGATTATTATCGCGTCTTCTGCAGTTAATCCTGGGCATTCCTGTTTTGTCTGCTGCCAAGAACGTTCAGTTGCGAGGTTCTCTGCCCACCATGGGTATGCTGCGCATTGTTGCGGTCGGTTATGATAAATATTACAGGTCTTTTCCTCACTCAAATATATGCATATTCCATCAGATTCTCGACTTTTCAAAATATATCTACCATCCAAGGTACGTTGACAATCCCGTTCGAGCCAATCTTCCACGTTCAAACCCATGCTTGCAGAAATTCTTTTGGCATCGTGAGTAGACAAATATACAATCCCTCCAGGCTCATCGCAACATTTACCACAGCTGGTTTGACAAGCAAATTTGACTCCATTCATCCACCATGGATGCCTCATTCTTCTTCCCCGCTCAGAACATTTTCGACCGGAGTGATGGTAGAAGTTTGCAAGGCGCCTTCTGGATGAGGTTGTAAAACACCTTCAATCGGAATAATCAATGATTCATCATCGATTAGTTCGTTTACCGACACTTGTGCATCATCAATATTCCATTCATTTTGTGGAGTATAACTTTCTAAGCTATCATCAATTTTATCTTCAATAAACTCGGGTAATTCTTCTCGTTCAGAATCAATTGCTACCAATTCATGCTCCAATGCTCTTAATTCATCAGCAATTCCAATCAAACCTTCGATTGATGCGTCTGAAGTCCGATCTGCAAGGTTCAATAATTTGGATTCCAAGTCCATCAGTTGGTCTGTTTCTACCGCAATCAAATCATCTGATTTTGTGAACTTACTATCAATACCCATATCTAAATCAGTCAATATATCGGCAGCAATTGAATGATCACGCTTAATTATTCGAGTCATTTTTGCCACAAGGTGTTTATCGCGATCATCAACATCAATTACAGAAGGTGCTTCAGGAGTCAAATCTTGCAACGTTGAATTGATATGAGATTGAACAAAATCTTTTTCTGAAGAGTTAAATGAATCCATATCAAATTCGGGTGGTTGGTAATCTTCAGATAGTTCAGGAAGTTCAGTATTGATTTCGATACCTCCTAATTGTTGGTCGCTGTAGACGACATCAACCACTGAATTTATCAAACGGTTTGCAATATCTTCAACACTTTCGCTTTGCATCTCAGTTGTAATTTCTTCTTCATCGGATTGGATATCATTCATCACATTATAGACATCTACTGAATCGATTAATTTGATACCACTATTTACTGCTGACTCTACTTTGTCGAGTCCATTTCTGGTGCTTCTCCAACCAACCTCTCCATTGGTTACTATCAATGCTAATTGCTCGTCAGTCAAAATGATGTTCTTTTGCATTGCTAAATGGCGCGCGTATAGCATTAGACTTCCTGCGCCAACACGATTTAGAATTGTCTTAACACCTGTTCTTAACAAATTCCACAACTTTGATGCTGGCCAATCATCAGGCAGGCTATTTGACGAAACCACGACATGAACATTCATATTTAATGCAGCATCTATCATATTACCTAGAGCATTGCTAATGTTGTCATCGTTTAATGAAGCATCTATATCGTCTATCAAAAGCATCGATGCGTTTGAGAAAACATCTGTCCAACTTTGTTGTTGAGATAAAACTTGAGATAATTCATCATCACGAATAAAAAATATACTCTCATCACTTCTAACCATTACTGCTTGACCAATTGCATTCAATAGATGTGATTTACCAGTTCCCGATTCACCAATGATTATCAGAGGATTCAATGACTGATTTGTGAAATCAACTACTTGTTCTGCAAGTTGAGTAGCACGCTTATTTTCTGATACCGTAGACCAACTCTTGAAAGTATTATGAGATGAAAATTGTAATTCTTTAGGCCAATCAATGATTATTGGCAGATGGGTTGAATGATGATGCATGATTACAGAGGAGTCATCCTTTTGATGGTGAACTTTTGAATCGATATTTCTTGCTCCGTTGACCACACTACTCCATATTGGTGTGCCATCTGTTTCGAAGCCAAAAAACGAATTTTCAGCAAAATTAGTATCGCTTGAAATTTTATTTAGAGTTCGTTCACGAAGGTTCTTGATCCGCTCAGCAACCAAACTTGAAACATCATCATTACCCTTGTTTAACTTGATTTTTGGCTGATAATTATCTGAATTAGATCCTAAAACACCATCTGCAATCAAATCAAATGTAGGCCTATTATTCACTCCAACACGCGACAGTAATGATTTCCTTTCTTGTGTCTTAACAGACTTACCAGCCAATCGAGCTAGTTTGGATTTGGGAATTTTGCCACTTTTATTTGAATCTAATTTATCATCTAACTGCGAGACATTAGAGGATTGAACATGGTTTTGAGCACTTTTAATCGCAGTTAAAAGTCGGTTTCTACGCGGATTCATTGCTCTTCCTCCACGCTAAATTGGTTTGACGAAATATCATCATCAAATTTCGTATTACCTTTGTAATGTGTCGACCATTTTTGATAATTTTTATCAATGTCGACTTTGTTTTGAGTCCTTGACGCAGATTCTCTTGAGCGACGTTTTGAAGTATCACTTGAAGCAATATCACTTGAGGAATATACTACGGTTTTTGATGAAACCTTAGGTGAGATTTGTAGATTACTTTTCGACTTAATCGACGGCATTTGATGTGCGGTTTTTTGTGTATTTTGATTAAGTGCTTGAGAAATTTCTCGAGACTTTTTGCGTTGGCTACTAGTTAGCATGTTTTTTAGGGCATCATCCATCTTTACAGATCTTTGACTTAGTTCTATATCGATCGCTTGACGATGTGATTTGATTTCCGTCACATGATTAATATCTGGCAATTCGACATTTCTATTTATCGCCGCAGCCGTAGTTTCAGGGGCAGTAAATGCATTTGATTTAGTTATTTTAGGTCGCTTTGCACGCTATACTCGCAAAGCAACTCTTGGAGATTTAACCAGTTCAACTTCTTGCTTTAATGGCTTATCTAATTGAGGTTGTTCAGCAGATTCAACCATAGGTTCATCTGTTGTTTGAGCTTCTTCTTCAACTACATCTATTGCTGCAGAAAATGCTTTTTCGACAATATTTGTTAATAGTTCATTACTTTTTGAATCACTACTTTGAGGTTGAATTAGTTCTGGCGAACTAATTTCTGGAGTCTGCCACTCATCGACTAATTGGTTTAACTTATCTTTTGCTTCCGAAATATCTTCATCTGCAATACTGCTAGCCCCTCCAGATATTACTTCACTATCTGTGCCATCAATCTGATTATTATTTGAAAATTTTATTTGTTGGTCAATCCATGATAATTCTTCTTCTGATAATTCTATGCAAATTGGATGATCAAGTAATGATTCTCCATCTAAAATCAAATTTTCTAGATAGGTGGTACTGATTGACTCAAATTCTCTAACAAACATATGTCTTTGCTTGTCATTCATGACCTCTAAATTACAATGCACAAGTAGTAAGTGGTCTCCTAAGCGAACTTGATCAATAATGCTTCTGAACATATTCATTACAGAACTAAAGTCATTCATTGATAGAAGATATTCTAAGTCCGAAAATACTACTACTGCTTGCTTGTTTGCCCACAAAAAATTAGTTAGTTTATCTTGAATATCATCTGAGTTGGGTAACACTGTATTTTCTGATGTTGCTGAAGTCATCTTCAAACATGAAGCCATTGGAATATCAAAACTAACTGATAAGTCCCTAACATTATGACGTGAAAATACCAAAAGTGGCCTTCCATGAGATGCTAAAATCCCGCCCAAATTGAGAACATTCTCAGAATTTTCACCGTCATTTAGCAATGTATCTCCGTAATTTAGGTGCTTTTCACCCAAGTCAAATTTTTGTAATTTAGCTTTGGTCAATTGACGAATATATTCGGGTGCTTCAACAATTACCTCTTGCTCAGGTAAACGTGATTCTCTCCTCCAACTACTGGTGTTTAATTGAACATAATTCCACCAATCATCTTTATTTTGCTCTAACTTCTGTGCCTCTGTCGCAAGTGTAAAGTCCGGATATAGATTCATTATACGAATCAGATCATCGTCTTGAATTTCGACTAATGAAATCAATGCATCAAGGGCGGTAGAATCTCGCTCTATCTCCAATAAAGCCTCAAGTCCGCCAATTACGACATCAGATTCATGAATAGCTAATTTAGGTTGACTATCATGTATTACTACTTGACTTACCCTTGGAATTAATTCCTTCGGACGTCGCTCTATTCTGATATATCCTGAAATACCAAGACGAGTCATATCTCCTGATAATTTTGCTAAGGCATCATGTCCACCGCGTCGCACTTCAATTACTACGCCTTGTGGCAATTCTACCAAAAATATCACCCCTTAATTGTCAGCCTTGTCTTTGTGTTCTTCAAAGATGCGGAAGAAATTATACTTAATGAGGCGTTTTGTGTGAATATGATTGAATTCCAACATACATTAAAAAGTATTAATTTTAATTTGGTATTGAGGCAGATAGATGGCAGTTCCTAAAGGATTGATTACCTTTGATAAATTGGATTTATGCTTACCTTACAAGCGCCAATTACAAATTACCATTGCAGTCTCTTCGGCCATAACCATAATTGGATTTATGCTCACACTATTTGCAGGATTTAGTATTCTTATATCGCTGATTTGCTTATTTTTGTCAGTAATTATTTTCATTTTATTTGGCTATGAAACTATTGCTCTAGTGAAAATACCACTAGCAGTTGATATCAACCATCCATTCGTTGACGAAGAGCCAATAGGTAAAGCAACTGTTCATGTTAGATTGTCCAACGAAGAATGGCAAGAACTAGGTAAGCATAGAATTAGAATTGTAAAAGATGAATTGATTGGTGGATTTAATCTAGTTGAAGATTACGATGATTACAAAGTAATAGGTCACTATAGCCATTCAAATAAAAAACCAAGATTAATGAAACAAATAGTCATCATTAATCAGGCATTGAGTTTGCGTGATGGAGTTAACGGTGTAGAAGATCCTATTGACGACGCTAGAGAAAGAGAGAACTTGGATTATGGTTTACTTGAGCGTGAATGGCTTGATGAAGAGGAATTAACTGCTGAAGGCCCGTTGGCGAAATTAATGCATAAAGATTGATTTATTTCACCAATATACCCTGTTAATTCAATAACCACGCATCTGCACGACGTTTTGTGTCAAATTCTAGTTATTGGGATTCAATAATTGGTTCTCTATCCGAAAACCAACAAGAAACACTACTTGGCGCATCTCTTTCAAAGCAATTTGCAAGACTACCGTTATGGTTATCGCATCCATCAAACATTGGCGGATTTTACGGATTACTTGTATCTCTAGCACTAATCTTACCATACCGCTTTGCTGTTGATGATAATTCTGGTTGGCTTAGTGATTGGGCTTTACATTGTGCATTGCTCATGGCCGCTTGCTTTTTCTTAGGCCTTTGCTCGACATTAATCACTGCAATATCTGGCCGACTACCAGTCGCACCACCAAGGACTATTCTTTACCCAATGCCATTTATTGGGCTTGCCTTACTTTCGATAAATCGAACAGATATCATAGCTATTTATCCATTCTTGTCTTGGACTTTGATTCTATTACCTGGGCCCCTTTATGTCCATCTCTCTTGGGCTCCAAGGTGGCGCTTATTGTGCATGATTGATGATGGAAAAAACCCATTTGAAGGCCTTGAACAAGTCGATGAAGAAGCAAAAACCTATCTTGAAACAAATGATATCGATATTGAAATAGAATCCGTCGTTGATGATTTTGAAACTGCTGAAGAGTAATCAAATTAAGCCAAGTTTAGGCCCAACTCGTTCAAAAATTCTCAATACTTCATCTAGATCATCACGACTTAATCCGGATGACATTTGTGTTCTAATCCTAGCTTTATCTCTAGCAACCATTGGAAAAACTATTGCTCCAGCCATAACGCCTTCCTTGGATAATTCTACAGTGAAATCTTTGGCGACACTGGATTCTCCGCACATGACTGGTATAATTGGAGTTGTAGAAACTCCAGTATCAAAGCCCATAGATTGTAATTCATTTCTAAAATAATCTGTATTTTGCCATAATTTTTGATGGTGCTGAGGCTCATCCATCAACACTTCAACTGCGGCTTTCTGTGCTGCGGCAACACCTGGAGGTTGAGAACCTGATAGCAACCAAGATCTTGAATGATTAAGAGCGTGGGTTCTTGTCATTTCTGTACCAGCAAGAATCCCTCCTTGAACACCGAGTGCTTTAGAAAATGAACCTGTCTCAAAATCTATACTGCCTTGAAGACCGAAGTGGTCAACAATTCCTGCACCTGTTTCACCAAGAACACCCTCTCCATGACAATCATCGACATATACCATAGCACCATGTTCTTTTGCAAGTTTATCGATTTCATCTAATGGGGCAATATCACCATCCATTGAAAATACTCCATCGGTTATGATTAGTTTGCGTTTTGCATCTTTATTTGCAGCAAGAACAGCCTCTAACTCTCCCATGTCATTGTGCGCATACACTGCACGATTAGCTTTAGTCAATCTTACGCCATCGATAATAGAGCCGTGATTTAATTCATCACTGATAATTACGTCATCTTTTCCTGTAACCAAGGTTGGAATCAAACCTACATTCACAGTATATCCAGCAGAATAGATTAGCGCAGCCTCAACTTTCTTGAACTCAGCAACTTTTTTTTCTGCGGCCAAATGAATATCCATTGTACCAGCAATAGCTCTTACGCTACCACTACCTGCTCCATATTTTTTAGTCGCTTCGATCATTGCATTCATCACTTTTGGATGAGTAGTCAAATTCAGATAATTGTTTGCCGATAACATAATTGTCGGTTTACCATCCATATTACATCTAGGCTGATTCGGACTTTCTAGAGTAGGTGGCTCCCAAAGTAGTGATTGATTATACAACTCATGATAGCGCTCTTTCATCCAACTCATATCAACTGGCATCTATTCCACCTACTATCGCCAACTGTTGACACTTCAAGGGTTTTTGTATTGCTCTACAAGCATGAAGGTCAAAAAGGATTAGTTTTTGGGAGAGGTATGCGCATCACTGGCAAGGTCAGCAGTGGACTAGGAAGAGCTCATGTTTTTATGGCACAAAAGCACTACCAAGAGCAATTTCAATCTTTGATGGGGTCATCGGTTTGGCCAGGAACTCTAAACCTGAAAGTATCAGATGAAAATCTGCGAAGTTATATTGCCCTAAGATTAAAATCTGGAATCGATACTTTAGATGCATCAACAGATTTAATCGAATCAGCTAAATCTTTAGACCTCAATAACATTGAAGCCAACCGAATTCGGGGATTTCTTAGAGATGGCGTATCTTTTGGTGGAGCAACAGCTTTCAAGGCAACTTTTCACTCCAATGATAAAAGTGTAGATTGTGCCGTACTTATTCCTGATTTGACAAGACATTTTGATGTGGCCGAGATAATTTCGGCAAAATTCTTACGTGAACATTTTTCCATAGAAGATGGCGACGAAGTTTCAATAGAATTAGTTTGAAGAGTGTGGAATATAGGGTAATTTACCTATTCTAGACCATTCATGGAATAACATACATTCCATTTCCAATTTCGAACCAATTTGCCAACGATTCATCATGGTTCTTTCAAGATACTCTTCTTCTGGCGGCGGAGTGAAAGAAAACTCAGTCTCATCAGATATTTGATGTTCAAAATCAGGCCAGATTACATCCCACAAAATTAGCCACTCTGGTGGAGCTACCCCGAAATCTACTGAGCGCTCTGGCTGTTGTATAGCATCAATAATCTGCTGTTCTCTAAGTTCTCCTGTAGAGAGCCCATATAACGCCATTGCAGTTCGTCTAACTTGGTTCCACAAAAATGCCTCACCGACTATCTCAAAACCTACAACTCTATCATTCACAACCCATGGCGTGCAAGAAAATATCTTCCGAATAGGATTTTTCCCCTCCTCTAATCTTGCAAAATTTCTAGCATCGTAAGTACCAACAAACAAATCTAACCAGTCTTGAAATTTCTCTCTAGAATATTTCCAGCCTTGTATCCCTTCAAGACGATATCGATAAACTCTGTGAGAAGCCATTCTTGGATTCCAATCTTCATCAACTTCTTTGACATCAAGAAATACGATGTCATCTGGTAATCGATCATCAACTGCCCTAACCATTTTTCTTCGATTTAGTGAATTCCATAATGACTTCTCAATAGTCACAACGCCACCATTTCTTCTAACATTAACTCCAGCATCAGTACGACTTGATAACACCAAGTTATGGCCTAAATCATTACTTTCTAACCACTTCAGTTTTTGAAAAACACGAATTAACTCACCTTGAACTGTTTTCACATCAGGTTGAATTTGGCTACCATGAAAGTGTTTGCCAATGTAACCAATTGTAAAGGCGAGGCGAACTCGCTCAGACATCATACCACTTATTCCTCAAGTAGTAAAACAGACGCTTCTTCTGGGGAATATCCAAGTCCTCCAACTGACCACTTAATTGCAGATTTTAACCAAGGCATAACCTGTGGATTAGACTTTGTTGGATCGACCACTTCTATTGCATCTACTAAGTTTCTTGCAGCCATGTAAAGTCTGTCATCAATTGGAATGTCAGCTAACTCAAGTCTACGAGCATATCTTTCGTATTCTTTAACGGCTTGTGGAATTCTTCGGCATTCTAGTGCAAAATCAGCAAAATCGACGATGTACTCATCATTTTCTTCGTCAAGATTCATGGCTTTCTTGTATGCCATCATGATTTTACCGCCAGGAATAATATCATCTTGTGCCTCTACATTCAACATGTTAGCAAATTCTGCATATGTATGATGAACTGCGGCTACATCTTTGTTTGACTTGCACAGATCATCAAGCATTTGCACTGCACCTTCAATATCACCTTCTGAGAATTTTTCAATTGCGGGTTGTAGAATCTCTTCACTCATTTTCATTACTCCAGTATTTATGGCGGAGAGGTTTGAGTTATTGAATGACTCGCTTCAAATCATTCATCATTGTTTGATGAAATAGACTCTTTTAAGTCGCTCAGTAAGTTAGATTGACTATGCTTTTTATGCATCTCATTGAGTAACATTTTGCACTTATCCCAATTTCTTACCGAATAGAAACAATGCTTAGGGTCTGGCCTAACAGTTCGAATTGTTCTTTGGTATGTCAAAATTCCAACAAACGAACGAAGCAATGATTTCTTTGCCTGATCGCCTATTGTATCATCAGAACTTTCAGCAGTTCCAGGCATGTTCACTGCTCCAGCAGCACCCATTGATTCATCAACTATACCTACACCCGAATCGGTTAATATTGAAACTGTTGCATAACCAAAAACTGTCCCAACAGGGGTTCTCTCAACTATTACTTCAGAGATTCTGTCGAATAGAATTCTGCGATGAGATCTCGATAGTAAGAAACTATGCTCGAAGATCACTGCATCTGAGGTAATTGCGTAATGGAAACTGTTTTGGTAATAAAGAGTAAGTGCAAAAAACAGTCCTGTGTAAACAATACCAAACAGGTAAAAGTTGTAGTCGATGCCGATGAAATCACCTTTTCCTTCACCGAATAGGTCAGTAACAAAGAAAATGAAATCATCGATTTGAATAATTAGTGGCGTAAAAGATACTAACAACAACCAAATTGTAACCCACTTTCCAGAAGTTGAGGTGTTTAGCAATCGGTTCATCCAAGTAACGAATAACATAACCAATATGAAGCTGAATGACATTGTATCACTGGTTGTCAAGTCAATAAATGCATAAATAAGCGCCATAATTCCTTCAGAATCTTCGCCAAGTGAATCAGCTCTTCCGAACATAAAATGTAGTCCTAGAACAAGAATACCTAAGCCATACATGCCGATGAATGCAAAAATACTTGGCTTCTTTGTCATGTGAATTTCTTCACCTGCAATCAAGCGGAATTTATTTGCTAAACTCTCGGCATTCTTAGACTCCAATTCCTCGCTTGCTTTCACATCTTGAGTGTTTTCTTCGTCGGTCATAATAGCCCCTCTATTATATGTTTAGAGCCTTATCCCAAATGAATGTTGCCCTCAAGCGTTAGAATTCAATGCAAAATACCCCAAGAATGTTCAGCATTACCTCTAGCCCAATCATAATCGCTAAGACTACGAGTTCCATTCCCATCAATTATTGATAATGATTTAACTCGAAGTGGATATTCATTGTAAGTGAAATTAGACACCAAACCACCAATTGTTGGTTGCTCAAATGCCCAATGTGCTCTATCAATTGCTTCAACATCGATATTTATTCGAATCGCCTCTGTCCACATTTCAACTTTAAATCCAGGTAGATTACTGCCAGGAGTGGCTCCATGTTCCCCTTCAACGGAATCGGAGGCGTATTTTTCTACTCTAACATTCTTGAAAGGGATACTTTCACCCGAAATAACATCATGAAAAAGACCGCCCTGAGACAAACTCATGTGACCTAAATCACGTTTCTTCCACGGTTGATTATCTCTTGACGTGATAGTCATGCTCAAATGAGGGAGGAACCAGTCTATGTAAGAGCCATCACTAAGGTGCAACATGCCCCAATACCAAGGCACAGATGGAGCTTGGACACAGACTTTCTGAAAGTATGCAGTTCCCATAATCGCTTTATC
>JAKUNX010000044.1 GCA_022451835.1 Candidatus Poseidoniaceae archaeon | reverse complement strand
CTCCTGATGGCAAGATATTTTCTGGAAAAAATCAATCTTTGAATGTAATTTGCGTTAGCGATAGTGGCGCGATAACTCTTGGCAATAACAATGACATAACCCACTTAAACTCAACATTCGAGAAAGTCTGGCAGGTTCAAGGGGAATCAGTTACAGCCTATTCAAATGGTATTGTAGTGGATGGTTGTGCAACAGTCTGGACGGGCTACCAGGATAATCTCAACGGATTACTAAAGGTGTTATCCCAAGAAAATGGTAGCGAGATATCTGCAATGAGTTGTGGGAAAATAAATTCAATAGTGTCAAATGGAAAACGAGTTGCTGTAGGAGACGATAAAGGAGAGTTGTTTGTTTGGGAAGATGATTTGTTTAATCGCCGACTAAATTCAACCGATGAAGAAGAGGATGACACTCGCCGCTCTATGCGCGACCGACTCAAGGCTTTACGGAAGCGGTAGTTGCTACTTGCTGTTCTAGGCCAATAATTTGTAATATTTTCAACATCCAATCTAATTTTTCCATTTTTCTTTCTGGATTTGTTTGACCAGACCACTCCCCAATCTCTGTTGTAGAAAATCCCAATAGGGAAATTTTCTTGATTGGAACACCTAAATTTATTGCTAAACATACAGCTCTATCGCCGTCTGTAAAGCCACCAAAATTATGCATTCCATCAATTGATTCAGTTACTTGATGAGTTAAAATTAGATCGGGCGGAGTTTCTAGACAACTCCATTTGTCTAAGGACTCCCGCCATCTATTTCGGTTGTCACCGTGAGCATGAGCAACAAAAGTTACCCCTTCTTTAGCAACTTTGTCAAGGTGGGGGTTACCATCAAAGTCAGTGACAACGCAAGCAATATTTACCAGCCCAACAACTCCTCCAACAGAACCATCGGCGGCAATGACAATACTATTTTCAAAATCGAAATTAACAAAATCTATTTCTTTAACAGATGCGCCGACAATGACTACTTTTGATGCAGCAAGCAATTTTTCTTTCAAAGCGTCTAGATTTGCTTGGCGGTTTTTTACTGACCAATTTACAATTTTAAACGGTGCTGAAGAACTGAATGCTTGACTTATCGAAGTCGCACTTAGAAAATCATCTTGGTAATCCCAACCAAAATAGTCTCTAACCTTACTTTGGATTTCCACCAATTCAGCAAAGATACTATCGGCCACATCTAACCCAAACCAATCTCACAAATGAAACATTATCATCGTGAAATTGATATGACTCTTAGATTGTGGGAGACCCATGCCGACTCCAAAAGTCGCCCCTCCAATAGATAACGAGGTGACTTTAGCAAGATACCCATTCCTGCCTCAAGCAACCGAATGGATTCAGGGTTTGGCTATGGAGCACGAGATAGATTTGGATGAATTACTTGACGGCGAGTGGATGGAGAAGGCTCGCTCAAGAGCAAGAATACGCTTAATTGACTCAATTGAATCAAAAGATGGAGTTGCTGTTGTCGGAGGCGATATTTTTACTGAAGAAGGCCGCATTGTCGAAGCATTTTCTTTTTACTATGCACGATTAGTAGTATTCGCTTCAGAAGATGAACGACTTATTTCTCGTTGGGCACAAGCCGAAGCCACACGAGCAGAACAGGTATTGACTAGGGACATTGATAATTTAGAGGTTATAGCAAAAACTTTCATTTCAGATATTGAGAAAGATATTGATTTATCTCAACCAAATCAACCAGTTAGTACTTCCAATGCTCGTAAATTACGACAAAGTCAAGATGGTAATTTATGGAAGATCGGGATGCCGGATTTTATCGAAATATGTCCCAAAATCACCGGTGCAAGGTGGCGATTGGCTAATTCACAAATCAATAAAGGGAAGATTACTTTGTACAATGAGCAACAGTATTCATCATCAGCTAAATTAGCAAGATTACTTCGCGAGCGCATCAAGCAACACATTGAGCAAGAAGCATTACAAAAAATGCAGAATATCGATATGGATCTAGCCTTAAGATTGGCAGAACCAGTTGGAATGGTAAGAAATCTATTGGCTAGTAAAGCAAGCGAGGCTATTACGTTAGTGGGAGCAGAGGAATCTGATTGGCCGCCATGCATGAGAAAAATCATCGCCGATTTAACCAATGGCGTCAATGTAAATCATTTTGGTAGAGTATTTTTAGCATCGATATCAGCAACATTGGCCCTGCCAGAAGAATCCTGTATTGGATTTTTTAGAGGGGCGCCAGATTTCAACGAATCTACCACGACATACCAAGTCAAACACGTCTACAATGGAGAATATACTCCAGCGTCGTGCGGCAAACTCAAAGTGAATCATAATTGTCCAGTTTTACCAGGTGATGACAGGTTATGTGATATTTCATGGATGGATCACCCACTAAAATATATCCGAGCAACCCAACGATGGAAAGCCAGAAATCAACAGGCGGAAGTAAACACTCGCCAAGATGATGTGCCCTTAAGCAATGAAAATCAAGAGAATAATGAGTCAGATAAATCACCTGATAAATCATCAGATGATTGAATAATTCGCGCGAAGGATTTGAAATGTAGGACTTACTAGCATCTACAACCAACGGTGCTTATCATGACCAGAACTCTAGTTTTGACCGTAGACCGAGACAACGATCTTGGTATAAAAACGGCAATTAGAGGACCTGTAGTAGGTCGCAGGCAAGTACTTACTGCAGCGCTTAAACTTGGTATTGCAGACCCAGAAGAAAGCGACACCAATGCGATATTAGGCGCTCTTTCTCAACACGATAATCTATCAGAGTCACTTGGCGATGATGATGAAGTTGAAATCGCAATTCTTACTGGCGATGAGAAAGTTGGCATAAGGTCCGACCGTGCAATCGCAGCACAATTAGAAGAAATTGTTACAACCTTCCAACCGGATAAAGCAATCTTGGTTACCGATGGCGCAGAAGACGAATCAGTTTTGCCAATTATACAATCCCAGGTTAGAATAGACCATGTTGAGAAAATCATCGTAAAACAGTCAAAAGGTATCGAAGGTACATATTATTACATTGTCAAAGCGCTTGAAGACCCTAAATGGCGGGCAAAAATCATGATTCCATTTGGGCTAGTATTAGCAATCTTAGGATTGGGAATTATGTTGCCAGCAGAAATAGGCGGCATAGTTATTGGAGCACTACCTCTAGTTACTGGTTTGTATATATTCAGTAAGGGCGCAGGGATTGAGACTACTGTTAATCGGGTAATTCAAGAAATGAGAGATAACGCTGATGCGGCTATGTTCTCATCTTTACTTTGGACGGCTACTGTATTTAGTGCAATTTTTGCCGTTGCAGAAGGCTATCAAGAATATACGCTATTGGTTGCCGATAGCACTACCTCAGTACTTTGGTTGGAAGTAACTCACGCGGCACTGGCATGGATTGTTATTGCATTCCTGACTTCAACTGCAGGATTTATGTTCCTTAGACTTAGAAGAGGGTCATTCTCTGGGCGTTTGATAGTACTGGGGATTTTTGGTATGGTAGTATACTCGTTTGTAGATTCAGCACTGCAAATTTCTACCAATGTGCTAAACGGTCAATCATACGAGTTTAGTGTCAATCAGATTCTTGACGATTTATTCTATCCAATAATATGGGTTGTAGTGCTTTGGATGGCAACTACGATAAAGAACTCATTACAAGCTAAACAAGCCCAATCTGAGAGATATTGGGGAATTTGATCAAAGAATAAACTTAGGCAAATGCTTGGCCATTGTTTTATGTCCAACAACGCCAACCAATACCCCTTCAGAATTTACTACTGCGATTTGATTGAGGTCATGAGTTAGCATTAATGCACCTGCTTTTAGTAAAGGAGTATTGGTTTTCACGGTCAGAGGGGGCAGATTAATCAATTGCTTTGCTGGAACACTCAACATCCATGCAACAGAACGTTCAACATTCTTCTTTGCTACGATTTTTAACATATCAACAGCATGGATTCTACCCATTGGTACACCTTCTTTATTCACTACGAATACATGGTCCCAATCGTTTTGCGTCAAATCGTCTAAAACATCAGCCATTGTATCGCTGCCAAAAACCCAATTAGCATTTGACATAGTTTCTCTGCAGGTGATACTACGAACTAGCCTAGACCGTTCTTGTGGAGACAAACTTTCTTGTTTATTACGTGAAGATTTTTTCATTTTCGATCTACTCATCCCTAGGCCTCTCAGCCAACGCCGTACCCTATTAGTTTTGAAGCCTTGCAATATATATATCATATTTTAGCCGACTTTTTTTGGCAAGTCTCTATAATCAAACAATCTAAACTATCTAAAAGGGTTTAGATTTGGCAAAACCATGACGATTATTTCGCCAGATGAGTATACTTTGTTGATGAGCCTAACCGGTAATGAGCAGAACTTGCAGGCTGAAAATATTGGTAAAAAGTACGGCCTTGGCGCTAGAAAAATTTTGAACATGTTACCCAATCAAACCCAATCATCAGTATCACAATCAAGTGAAATAGCAACCAATAACCAATCTACCGTTGATGCCAATATTCCGATTCAGAATAGTCATCGTTTCGAATATGACCCAAGTCCTGATGCATCACAGAGACGAGAACAAGTAAGTCAAGCTATTACTTGCCCAAGTTGTGGAGTAGCGCTTGGGATTCCTGCAATTAGGCCAATAAAGGTGACCTGTCCACAGTGTCTTGAAGAGCATACTTTTCAAGAATGAGCGGCGCTTTGAAAAACATTGACTTTCAGGGATTATTATGGAGAAAATGAATGCTACATTTTGGCAATACACTCCACAAAATTCCCCCCACCCTCTGCCTAATTCGCCATTTGTTTGTACTAACTCAGAAATCTTGCCATTAGAATTTAATTTGAATTCAACAAACGAGATTCAAATTGATGAACTAAAAAACTCCGTATCAAAAGCTAAACTTGAAGAGACAAATCTTGAACAATTTTTAGCCGCTAATTCAGCATCTAGCATGAATGACAGGATGCCAATTCTCCTACTTGGCGAATTGGCAAATCCCTTCCAGTTATCTAGATTAAAATTAGGTGTAATTCCAGTAATCAAAGTTAGAATCAATGGCTTATGTCGCACGTATGCTGATGGTTTAGATTCTAGAATGATAAGGCCGGGGATCCATCATATAACGTTAGCAAGAACTGCTGGTTGGTGGGAAGCAACCCATCTTGCTTTTGCCACATTGCCACAAATGAAACAAATGGTAGATTGGTTGAACAATGGCAGACGGGGTGAGTGGCGCCCAGTAAAGCCAAAAGAAGGCTCTATCCGAGTGGAAAACGACCTACAATTGAGACATCCAACAATTGAATCAATATCTTGGGATGGTAATATTGAAACTTGTATCGAAGAAGAACCAGATGCTAATGGACCATCATTTGATATTACTCAAGTAATGGTTCCAGTTCATACAAAATATGGTTGCTATGATAGTCGTGGCAAAATGATTCGTTGTATTCACGTTGGCCAGAGAGATTTTCACGCTAACCTTTTTCGTCGAGGCTCGTCGATGCGTTGGCAAGACATACTAGATGTCGTTTAGGGCTCCCGTGGACTTCCCAGTTAAGCGATTATATAGTGTGAAAGCCTATGTATAATTGGTATAAATGAGAGGAAAAGGATCACAAAAAGAAGCGAGGCTAACACGTCTTAAAGAAGAAATAATCGAATATATTGCAGTGGTTCCAGATTGTTCCGCAGCTGACATTGTGCATTATCTTTCAAATGAGCGAAGAATGCGTAATCACGGCCTTACTACAAGAAAAGTAGGGCTATTTATTCCAAGATATTTATCAGATCTTGTTGGATTCAAGCTTGATAATACTACTGGAAAACGCCTTTACAGACTTGCCGCATAAACGGCAGATTCATTTTGAATAACCAACTCGGACATCTATGGAATGGCCAAATGAAGCGTATGCTACAGCGCTATTTCCAAGTCTTGAAACAACAACTGAAAGCCAAATCCCCGCTCTTCCAACCGAGGAACCGGTTTGGCAGATTTTTGCTGAAGGAAAAGAACGCAATCTAAAACATCAAATTAGCACACTTGGTTCGGCTAGAATAGATTTAATTGACCGAAGCACTCTCTTAGATACTATCACCTTTGATGAGTCAAAAGGCCCAGTTATGATTGAACAGGGGGCAATAATCGAACCATCAACTCATTTTATCGGGCCTTGCTTTGTTGGAAAAAATGCAGTCATAAGGCACGGAGCATACATTAGGGAGAATGCTTGGATCTGCTCTTCAGCTCTTGTTGGCCATTGCACAGAAGTCAAACACTCGATTTTACTCCCAGGTGCTAAAGCACCACATTTCAATTATGTAGGGGATTCAATACTCGGCAAAGGAGTTAATTTGGGAGCTGGTGTAAAACTGAGTAATCTGCGTAATGATGGAACAGAAGTCTATCTTAGAATAGGCTCATCTAGAGTTGCAAGCGGTTTACGTAAGTTTGGCGCAATACTTGGAGAGGGTTGTCAACTAGGTTGTAATGCCGTGACAAATCCCGGGACAGTATTAGGAGTTGATAGTATTGTTTGGCCAAATGCAACCGTCACTGGATTACATGACAAATCATCAACACACAGGTGATTGAATGGGTATTAACTTATTCGGCACTGACGGTATTCGCGGCAAAATAAATATGGCAACGGTTGATGAAGAAGATGCAGTCTCCGGTCTAATTGAGAACCGAGAGATTTCTCCACCAATTCTGAGATTAATCGGTGAATCATTAGGGCGCAGTGTTGAAACTGCTTCAAGAGAAAAACTCCGAGTAGTGATAGGATGGGACGATAGACCAGCCAATCCCGAGTTAGTAAAATCCCTTACTATCGGACTTAATATCGCAGATTTTGAAGTGACTCACATAGGGCTATGTGCGACCCCAACATTGCATTATGCAACACTGTTTTTTGACGCAGAGTTTGGTTGCATGATTACGGCAAGCCATAATCCAGTAGATGATTCAGGGTTGAAGATTTTTACCAAATATGGCTATAAAACAACCCCAGAATTTGAATTAGAACTGTCACACAATGCAATCTCACTTTCTCAAGAAGAGAGAGAAATTGATCAAATCGACGGCAAGAAACTTTCCGAACCTTCTATGTCTTTTGAATCATCACAATGGTGTATACATAATCATCCAAAATGGCTTAGTTCAAGATACGCAACTCTTACAGAAATGATTCAGAGTAATTTAGCAGATTCAAAAAATATCAATTCTCCATTATTAGTTGATTCATCAAAAGGCACCGGCCAATTTTGGCTGTCAGCGTGGTTATCAAGCAATGGAATCCAAGCAACTGAAGTCAGCCATCAGGCCGCTGCGTTAAACGAAAACTGTGGCGCAGGCGACCTTTCTCCTACTCAGGAGTGGACATTTGAGGAAGCGAAACAATCTGCTCATATCCTCATCAAACAACTGCCAAGTTGTGAGCCCGGTACGTTAGTTGCTGCTGCTTTGGATGGCGACGGGGATCGTTGTTTGCTGATTGAGGCCACAAAAACAGGATTCAAGGTTATCGACGGAGATAGGATTGCCGATACCTTTGTGAATTGTGTTACAAATTCAGGATTTAATTGGCATCTTGCTGCGAGTATTGAGTCAGATCTATCGTTAACAACAAATCTTGATCGCTATCCAAAACGGGTTAGAGTAAGCGAGACGGCAGTAGGTGATCGCTGGTTATCATTCAAATTGTCAGAAAATGGAAATAACCAATTTATAGTCGGTAATTCATTTCCTCAAGTAATTGGCGTAGAAGATTCCGGCCATTTGGTAATGCCATCCCCGCATCCAAGCCTTAGCGAAAACTGGTCTTTAGTTGGTGATGGAGCAATGACATTGGTTGCTTACTTGCTATCGTTATCTAGATTTGAACCATCAACCGCGATGAAACGTGGCTGGAAGCAGCGCCAATCGGTAAAAAATGTTGACAGAGCAAAATGGGATGGAGAGAATCAATTATCAAACATGGTAGAAAAATCATTACGCAAAAAATTGTCAGAATTCGGAGATGTTTCATTATGGACAAGAACAACAGTAGCTGGAGAAAACAATCTAATGCTCATCAACTGCTCTTTTTCTGGCTCAAAACTGTCTGTCGGAGTGAGAAACAGTGGGACTCAGGCTAAGATTTCAGTATCTGCTAGATTAGAATATGGCGGCACAAGTAACGGAGTTCAAGATGCTATAGATACTGTATGTGATTTACTTGCTAAGCACATGATTAACCATTGATAATGTCTTTTTCATAGGTTTGGTTAAGATACGTTACAATACCCAATAGAATAGAAGAAGCAATCAGTATTGCTAACATTGTTTCAATTCCAGCACCGGTGCTAAACATAACCATCGCAACAATCCACGCAAGCACCATATCCAAAGCACCAAAAACCCTCCAAGATTTACGCATGACTAGAATTCCACTAACCCATGATGTTGCAGAGCAAACAGTGAGTAATACAGCAACGACCACCAAAGCACCCCATCCAAACCCAGATGGTATCAATAATAGATGAACCGACCACAAACCAGCAGCCAACCAGGCGCCAGAATCAGTGACAATAGACCATATTACGAATAATATAGACAACCCTCCAACGATAGTCGAAATTATGTGTATTCCAATAGGCTCTATTCCAACCGGTTCTAAACTCCAATACATTAAGCCGGAAAGAGCGATTGGAATAGTCAGCCAAGCAACCATTACTGCTGCAGGTTGAGTCCAATTCCAACCACGTCTTAACACGAAAATTATTGCTAAAATTCCGGCTAATCCAATTGAAATTAATCCAGCAAAAATTACCCATGCAGCCCGACCTACGGCACCTCTGTGGTCTGCTAAACCACGCATTAAACGCTGTTTTTCCACCCAGTCATATGCTAAGACGCATGCTAATAATACAACTTCAACAAATAATATTGGTAAGGTCCAATCTACTAATGCGCCATCGAAAGGATCGACTCTATACATGATAGGAACCTCTCCACCAATAATTAGAGCCAAGATCCTATCTACTGCCAAAAGATAAACAACACCCTCTACCGCATTAGGGATGCGCAACCCCAAATCATTTCTACCAATCAAACCTATTCCTGCAAGGACACATAGTCCAGCAGTTATGACTGCCAAATGTTTAGCATCATCAAGGCCAACTACTGAATCAGAAATTCTACCAGCAAGGTGGACTAAAACCAAGCCCGCCATAGATATTGCAATTGGCAATTCAATCCCTGCAACATCAGGCAGTCTAAGTCCGATATCATTAGCTCTGATACGTGCCAGAGCGATGAATAGAATGGAAATTACTACACAAAATGCTAGAACAAGATAAGATAGAGAGGTTGTGAAAGAGAGGTATGCAGACGCTAGAATAGTTGTAACCAAGAATGCCATAACAATAACCGGCTTGTGATGAATGTCACCAATCTCCAAGTCATATTCGCCAGATGTACCAGCCCGCTTTGCCCGCTTACGTTGTTTTTCTACAAGATCAAGCATTTCAATATCAATCATCTTTAGTTTAGTCTTGTTATCTTCTTCTTGCAATATTGCCTTAGAATCATCCATTTCTTCTGCCTGTGCTTCAACAAACTTTTGTAACCGTGCCTGTTTTTCCTCAATTCTCAACAATCGCTCTTCTTTCTTAGCAACAGAGCGAACTTCACTGCGGAACTCGCCCTGTATAGCAAGATATGCTCCCGCACCAATGAACGCTAGAATTGTAGTTAACAGTACAATGGCCGACTCTTTGATTTGTGCTGTAATCGCCATAACAGCAAGCAATCCAACAGCAGCAATCGCCGGAGGTAGTAACTTCTCTACCGTTGCAGCACGCCTTAGATAGAGTACTAAAGCAACCAGAGTAATCGCAGTTAATATATACAAATTAATAATTTCATCAGGCAGTATTGAACTGCCATCTAATTGCATTAAGTTGAGTGGTTCAAGTGCGATTATAATGAATAATCCCGATAGAAGACCCATCATTAAAGTCAGTAGTTGACCAGGCATCGCTTCCGCCTTTTTCAATAATTCTTCACTCATACCAGAGTCTTTCTTTCTATCAGAAGAAATTAGTAGAATAGCACTGGTAATCACTAGAGTAATCGCCCAAACACCTTGTTGTCCATAAGTCCATGATAGGGCAATAACTGAAACCCCCCAAATTGTCATCAAGGTTCGAGGTCTACCTTTGTGTTTGCCAAGCAAGACCATGATTGCATGACTTATCATCAATAATGTCAAAACCCCAAACAGGCCAATTGCTGGAAGAGAACCAGGCCTTGTTATCGACCAAGTTACAAACAGGGCCAGCAAGAAACTCAAATTCCATAATTGCAGAATTTCTGAATCTCTTATTCTTGCACCTAGTTCTGACATTCCACTCAATCTTGATGCTAGATTGAATCCAGTCTCTCCATGTTTTATGTTAACCCAGATCTGTTGAGATAATAGAATCAACATCCAAGCAGCAAGATCATATTGCTCGATTAGAATAGGTACATAGTCGGCAGAAACCAAACGATTTTCAGCATCGGTAGCAAAAAATAGCAACCATAACCAAGGGCCGACGACTGCAGTTCCAGCAATCGATGGAGAATCTCTATACATCGACAATTGTGCCAATCCAACCCATATGATACCTTGGCTAATCAGTAGAGTTCTTGCCCCACTGCCTTCATCATTTGCCGGTATGAGTAGAGTTAGGAGGACGACAATAACCAAACCGCCTGCCCATAACACATGGTCAGAAACTGCAGTTTGGTTTCGCAATAGTGCACCAGCGGTAAAGGCTGCAGTTATTGCCGCATAGAAACTATATGGTCTCAGGCCATATGGTAAATCAACATCAGCAATCCCACTTTCTAAAATTGCTAAGGCAAATAATAAAATTGGAGCAGGCAGTATGATCATTGGCAATAATCGCGACCATTCTACACCCCTTACGACAAGATATGAGGCACTGAATGCAGTTAGTAATAGTACTAATTGTGCTAAAGCATAACCGGTTTCTAATCGATTTGCTGCAACAGCCAATAATGCACCAATCATTCCAAGGCCTACTGAAACAGACCACAATCCAGGTTTTCCAAGCCCTAACGATTTGAATGCATCCGAGAACCAATTATCTTTTTCAACAAACTTCGCTGCCATAGTTGAATTAGTCGCAGTAACACAAACCATTAGTAAAAATAGTAACAATTCATCCTCAAACGGTAAAATTTCTAGTCCAAAGAAGTCCCAATTATTCGAAATAGCATGCACTCCTACCCAAAGATATGATACGGCAATACCCATACTTGCAAGATTGCCAGAGTTACGAATAATCGCAAGACCGTGTAGCATAATCGTTCCAATACCAATCATTATCGCCACACCAAACTGACCATATAGTGCGCCAGCGGCACTTCCAACAACTAATAAAATCAGAATTGCTTGAGCGGCAATAGCATCTTCATCATGTCGTTGAGCTATGCCGATGTTTAGCACAACACCGATGAGTAATAATGCACCAAGCAAGTTGTCTTCGTCTGCAAATGAGAAACCGTCTAACCAGCCCCAATGCCATAAATCTAATACTAAACCGTAGATTAATTTCATCGAAATGATTACCCAAGTTACTCCCAAAATTCTCATATTTGGATTCGGAATCCATTTTTCACCTAGATATAATCCGACGATTGCCATTACACTGAGGCCAATTGCCCCAAGTATAGGGTCTAGAACCGTACCAACTATTGTGCCGATTAGCGACCATGAAAAAATCATGGCAATTAGTAGTCCGAAACCTAATCTTTTTTCCCCATGTACTGCCAAATCTGTAACACTATCCATTTCGGGAGCGGTTTTTACCGTCCCGTCCTTTTGGATAGCGCCAGCCCGATCAAAATCTTCTCCACCTTTGGAAAAAATCTCAGCAATTTCTCCCATGGCGATATCTTTCTCCTCTTCAACTTCCTCAACGGCCTTAGCCCAAAGGTCGTCTTGTTCGCCCTCATCATCAACCATAAATGACGAGACATCAATTCCGCGAGCCCTTGAAAATGACCGCTTTCTAATGATTTCATCACGAGAATCATTTTTGTCAGCAGGCTGCTCCTGCCCACTTGAATCCTCAGTCATACAACCAGTTGTTTGAGCATATGTATTCAATCCTCGCCCCGATTTATTCACTTTTACTTGGTTTTTTGGCCAATCAAAACAAGCCAAAATACTCCACTCTTCACAACATCACTAAACGAAAAGGACAAAGACGACCTCCACTTCGATTTAGCATGGCGGAAGTGCTGGGTTCGCAATTAGGCGACCTATCTGTACACGGGTTGAACTGTGCAGGAAACATCCATTGGAATCTACCAGTTGAAGAATTAGTCGAGATGGCTGTATCACGCCAAGAAGGAATTTACAGCGCGCATAAAGCACTGGTAACTGAAACAGGTGAAAGAAC
>JAKUNX010000043.1 GCA_022451835.1 Candidatus Poseidoniaceae archaeon | reverse complement strand
CGCTAAAGTAACATTTAACCGTAGAATGATTATGGCACAGCAGGGTTCAGTATGACAGACAGACGAACAATATTCATCGGCAAGAAACCATTACACGCTTATGTAAGGGCAGTTGTAATGGCAATGGAATTGGGTGACCGTAACCTAGAATTGGTGGCTCGCGGGGCTACTATCGGTAGAGCAGTTGACGTTGCAGAGGTATGCCGTCGCAGAAATGGCATAATTGCACAGGGTTTACCTGAAGAAGTCGTGATAGGAGAAATCACTTGCGAAAGTGAAGTAATCCCTTCTGAAGATGGTAGAGACCGTACTGTAAGTGTTCTAAGGATTGAACTTGATGGCCATGGAAGTTTTCCAGAACGCGAAGAAGAGTAATTAATCAAGCAAGGATAATCTTCGCTCAATTTCTTTTGCAGTTTGTTCAAAAATTTCAAATGGTTGACCTACTGGATCATCCAGTTCCCAATCTTGGTCTATTTTAATTGCAGGGCATTGAACGCCACATCCCATTGAAATTACCAAATCAAACTCTTTAGGGTCGAATTGATCAAGGTTTTTTGGCTTCATTTCAGATGTGTCAAAGCCTTTATTTTGCAGGATTGTTAATGCATGCAGTGAGACTTGCTTAGCTGGATGAGTTCCAGCAGAATAGGCGTCATGGCCATGTAATTTTGCGATTCCTTCAGCCATTTGAGATCGGCAAGAATTGCCCACACAAACAAATAAAATCCGCATATTTAGGACTCACAGAGGAGATATTTAGATTATTTCTATTTAGAAACAGTCAGTATTATCACTATGCTTTTACTGGAGAATTCGACCACAATGCTAGCTAAGTATCTTGCTGTAATCTATTTCTGTGTTTTGTTTAGCATATTATTTGTTTTACATATAGTCTTTGCAGCTAACGATAATGACTTGATGTTTAGGAGTGTAGCGATAATAATTACTGTTATGGTATTTCTTTGTGGCCCTATCTGTGTTTTTTTTGAATCATCAAATGAGAGGTACAAGTTTTCCTTTAATGTAGGAATGACATTATCTTCGTTATTATCAGTCGGTCTCGGCTGGGCATACAATGATATGTCAATGGGTTTTGTAATGATTATTTTTCCAATATTATCAGTATTGATTCATAATATCATCAAACAAAGTCCTGCTGGAGATACCTATGGGTTGAAGTAGGATTGTTATTTGGAAATTTCATGGCCGATTCACCGGTGACTACTCATGACCCAAATGGTGCAGCGTCACCAGAAGGCCCCTCTGCTCAGCAACAAAAACAGATGGAAAGCGCATATGCCAATATGAAGCGTAAAATGGCAATGCAAGAAATAGGTAAGAAAATTAAGCATAAAATCATGGTACTATCTGGTAAAGGTGGAGTTGGAAAGTCAACAGTTTCTACCGGCTTAGCGCTTTCTTTGGCTCAGCAAGGTCATACAGTAGGAATACTAGATATCGACATTACTGGACCGAATGTTCCTAAAATGATGGGGTTAGATGGTAAGAGATTACATGTCGAACAAGGTAGAATCCATCCTGCTCAAGGGCATTTAGGTGTTAAAGTAATCTCGATGGCATTTTTACTCGAGGACGAAGATACTCCTGTTGTATGGCGCGGTCCAATCAAACTTGGGGCAATTCAACAGTTTATTGGGGATGTTGAATGGGGCGATTTAGATTATTTGGTTATCGATTTCCCTCCTGGAACATCTGACGAACCACTAACTGTAGCTCAATCCTTGCCGGACATTGATGGAATGGTGATTGTAACTACTCCCCAAGATGTTGCATTACTTGACAGTAGGAAATCAATTACCTTTTCAGAATCTCTTAAAGTACCGGTTTTAGGAGTAGTTGAAAACATGAGCGGATATACAATTTCTGGCATTACTAACCCACAGTCCAACTTAGAAATTGCTGGTCCTGGCGGGAAGAAACACAAAGTAATTTCAGATGATGAGGGGAAATTTAGTGTTACTTTGGATATTTTCAAGCAAGGTGGAGGCAAATCTACTGCTGATGAATTTGGCGTACCATTCCTCGGCGAATTACCCTTCGACCCAGGATTTGTGCGCGGTGGAGATGATGGTGTACATCGAATCGTTAGCGATCCGGAAGGTGCATCAGCAATCGCTTTTGCCAAAGTAGTTGAAGCAATAAAATCACAAATTGGAACTTCTGATAGCCAGGGATTAGAGATTATTTGAGGCTACCAAAATGGCTGAAATTCCTGAATTAAAGCGACTAGAGCGTCGTGATACAGATTTGGAATTAACTTATGAAGATGGGTGAGTTTTTACGGTGAGTTATGATGATTTGAGATATTCATGCCCATGTGCAAAATGTTCACCTCTGAGAAATGATGATGAATCGAGTAAATCACTCCGTAGAGAGGTTGAGGCGTTGCCTGCCGAAAAGCCCAAAGTTCGAATCGTTGGCAAATATGCATTGGGTTTTGAATGGAATCAAGGATGCTCAAGTGGAATATATCGATTTGAAAGAATTTGGGCTTTAGCTAATAACCAAGATCCTGATGACGGTAGGGCTTATGTTCACGGTGTTTGGTAGTATTAGAAACCACATTTTTTGCCTTAAGTAGGCGAGGGTTTGATGTATAATCGTATAAACGGAAATTTGGAGAGAACCGAGTATGCAAGGTGTGTATCTTACTTGGATGATAAGCGCACTCGCCCTAGGAGTCCTCCTTTTGCCGATTTTCAAACCAAAGTGGATGGAACTAAGATTATCTACATTCGTGGACTTTTTCCGTAGGTATTGGATTCATGTTCTTATTCTATTTATGATTTACAACGCCAAGGATGGCTTAGATGAAATTGATAGAATTTTGATGGCAAGTACAGGCCTTGATATGACTCCATGGATTTATGCTATCGAAGGAGATTTAGTTTTACATATTCAACAATTTTTTGAAGCGCAGTGGCTAACGGTAACTTTGACTCATTTTTATGTTGCAGGTTTCATGTTCATATGTTATGTTTCAGTATTTTATTTTGCATATTTTGATGACCGATGGATGGCGGATAGAGTTACTTTGACTATTGCATGGGTGTATATTCTGGCAATACCATTTTATCTATTTTTCAATGTTAGAGTTACTGGAGCATACATTCCCGAAATGCAAACTTTGGCATATTCGCTAAATCCAGAAATTTCAGACTGGTTCCGTAGGATTGATCCATTTACTAATTGTATGCCATCATTACATATTGGAATCCCTTATGCTGTGTGGCTATGCATCAAACGATTTGACCACGATGAAAGATGGGCGTTATACCGAAAAATCGTCTTTGTCTATGTTTTACTTACAGCTTTCACAATAGTTTATTTGGGGATTCATTGGATTATTGATATTGCTGGCGGAATGATTGTAGCTTACTTTGCAGTTAATTTAGCCGATAAAACCTCAAAGCCAATTTGGAGTATTTTGGATGAAAGAACAATCAATGCGAGGCTAGTTACAGTTTTCACAAATCCACGTAAGGCCTACAATATTGTCAGTGGTAAAGTTACAAATGCGGCAAAGAACTTTGCCAATCCAACATCACGCGAAACAGGGATTTTAGCCATCATAGTTTTGATTATTGTGGGCTCTGTAATAACTTGGGATTTAACTCATCAATCATTACCCGCAAAAGGTGTTGAAGCACCAGAAGGGGCTACAGGAGCAGATGGTTGGTTAGCGACTATAGATAATACAAGTGAAAATGGCCGGTTGCTAAAATTGTATGATTTGTCAGATTTAGACAATGATGGTATCGAAGTAGTTCAACCAACTCTTGCAGCGGACTCTTATTATCAGTTGACTGATGATAAATTAGTGATGGCTAATAGCACAATATTGTATGTAGTTGATATTGCCGAACCGGATGTAGTTTATTTTCAAAAGCCCATTCAAAATATTGACCAAGTAGAGTTGTGCAATATGGGTGATGATTATGTTTTGATGACTTTATCCGGTGGAGAATTAACTGCGGAAAAGTTGAATGGTGGAATGGTTGATATTGGGATTTCGAATACTAATATCTCTTATGTCAAGTGCCAGGGAAATGACTTTGCTTTCTTGGTTGAAAATCAGTCTGATAAAGTCTACATGAGTAATTTAGAACTAATCGGTTCGCTAACTTATACTGTAAATGCTTCAGCTAGTGAAGAAGATGAACAAGTGTTAGAAGATTGGGGCTACCCAGTCGATATTGAAAACGCGACAATAATTGACTTAGTTTTTGACAGAACTCATTTGTTGGTCAACGTGAACTTATCATCAGTTGATAGAATCGTGTTAATCGACCGTATCACGGGAGAACAGAGATTGTTGGGAGATGGAAAATATTCATCATATGATCCATCAATTAGAGATGGAGTAGTTGCTTGGGTGATGAAAGATCATCTCAATCCGACTAGCCCAATCAAGGAATATTATGATGGAGAAATTTTGTACATGTACTTGTCTGATAATTTTACCCAAGTTTTAACTGCGGATGAAGTTGATCAATGGGGGCCAATAGTGCTAGAAGACCATCTCATCTATCTTGAGGAATCAGATGATGGAGTTGTAATAAAAGTTCATTCATGGACTCCGGAGTTGAAATCTTACTCTAATATTGTATTGCAAATTGCTTCAATAATAGGGATAGTTATTGTCTTCATATACATTAATCAAAAGCAATCAGAGGCGAAATCAATGATAGGTTTCACGGAAGAAGAGTAATTTATTTCTTAATACTCAGCATTCTTTCTAACGCAAGAAGAGAACCTTCCTGAACATCTTCTGAAACAATAATTTGGTTAGGAATTTCTCCTTCAACTAGTTTTTCTAATACGTCCATTAGATACGCTGGATGAATCATGTACATAGTTGAGCAAGGGCAAATTTTGTCATCAAGGCATTCGATATTTTTGTCAGGGTGTGAATCAGCTAGTCGAGCTACCATGTTTATTTCAGTCCCAATCGCAACGTTACTGCCACTCGGCAAATTTTCAACATAATTTTTGATGAATTGAGTAGAACCGTTTGCGTCGCTAACTTCGACAGTTTCTTTTGTACATTCGGGATGGACAACAACTAATCCATCAGGGTGTCTTTCTCTAAAATCAGCTACTTGTTCGACAGTAAATCTTTTGTGAACAGAGCAAAATCCATGCCACAGAATTATTTTTGCCCCCTTCAAATCTTTGTCTGAACCTATTTTTGGAACCCATGTAGGCATTACGCTTTCTTCAATTCCCATTGATAGGCCAGTATTCCTGCCAAGATGTTGGTCTGGGAAAAACAGTACTGCTCCATTAGGACCAGCCCTATCAAATGCCCAATTAAGAACTCCAGTTGCATTAGATGAAGTACAAACAATACCACCATGACGCCCGACAAAATCCTTCAAATCTGCGCTACTATTCATGTATGTTACGGGAATTAGATACGACTTGCCATCATCAGGCTTTTCACCTGGTGAGACACGATTAATTGGATCGCTAAGCCCTGTTTCAGCAAGGATTTCAGTCCATGCACTCTCGACATCAGGGAGTGTGGCCATATCTGCCATTGAACATCCTGCTCTTAGATTTGGCAACATGCCATATTGGTTTTCATCGGTTAAAATATCAGCTGATTCTGCCATAAAATGTACACCGCAAAAGACAATAAATTCAGCATTAGAATCGGCTGCCATTTGGCTTAGCATGAACGAATCACCAATAAAATCCGCGTGCATTACAATGCTGTCTCGCTGATAATGATGTCCAAGAATCATTAGTCTTGAACCTAATTCTTGTTTTAACTCTGTTATTCGTTCAGCTATTGCTCTCTCCTCTGGAGACATGGAGGTATCCATGAAGTCAATAGAGCACATCGGCAATGTAATCGTCATTTGCCCTCAAGCACACCGAGTAGTTGCTCCTTTTCAAGAATTGTGATTCCGTGATGTAAATAAATGAGAGCAGTAAGCCATTAACATGGCCTTCCAACCAAAAGCGAGACTTCACCTTGGTGCTGAAGCTGAAGTATGGTCTGGTACATGGATGGGAAAGCCTGCAGTGCGAAAACATAGACGTAGCCGTGCATGGCGTCATCCAGACTTAGAGAAGCGTCTTGGATATCGTAGAATGCTTAGTGAAGCGAGAATTTTGATTCGAATAAAAGGTGCAGGGCTACCAGTTCCGGCGGTTTGGGATGTTGATTTAGAAAGTGGCCGTATTATCATGGAGAAGATGAATGGTAGGCCACTAATCGAAATGCTACGCGACGAAAATGTATCTCAAGAAGAAATTCATAAAGCATTACATAATTCTGGATGCGCGGTTAGAATGCTTCACAGGATGGCAGTAACTCACGGAGATTTATCAACCAATAATATCTTGATTGATGAGGATTGTAATGCATTTTTAATTGACTTTGGTTTGTCAGCAGTAGAATATGAAGTAGAACGATTTGGTATTGATTTGCATGTTATGGACGAAATATTAGGGGCATCTCACCCCAATATTGCTAATGGTATTGATATTTTCTTGGCGGGTTATCAGCAATGTGATAATGACCATGGTCCCTTAGAAGAACTCTCTGGCGGCATGCCACCAGAAGCTAAAGATGTGCTGAAGAGACTCGATGATGTCAGGTCTAGGGTAAGATACCATGGCTAAATTAGTCCACTAACAGTCTCATTTCTTCAACACTTTTTAGTTCAGAAAGGTAGATTTGTTCGATAGAATCATACAAATCATCCGTTTGTTCGATTAATGGTAATAGTTCAGCATAAACTTCAGATGCTTTGATTTCAGTTTCCAGCGCATGGTTTAACATTTCCATATAATCAGTTGTGTGAGTAATTTTGTATGAGCTTCTTTCAGTAACTGGAATTCCTCCTAATTGTACAATTCCCTTACGGACAATATCTGCGTGTTCGATTGATTCGGTCATTTCAGTATTGAACATTGGTGAAAGTTGTAATCGATGAATACCTTTGATGTTCGCAGCATAATGTGCATACATGTTTATCGCTCTTAATTCCCATCCTAATGCTGCGTTCATTTTTTCGATCAATTCTGTCATAATCTCAACTCTTAGGGCAAACTAAACTTTTCTTCAGTATCTCCCTTACATGCAAGACTTAGTCGTAGGTGTTAATAAACTAATGCAAAAATTAACCAATTTCTAGTCTATCGCCTAATTCCCAACCGACAAAAGCAAATAAGATACATAAAATGAAAGATATACATGCATATACTAATGCAAGTGTATAATTATCATTTTTTACTAACGTTAATGTTTCCAATGAAAATGTCGACATAGTGGTGAATGCACCCAATAATCCAGTGCCAAAAAATAACATTAATTCTTCAGAGTATCCGTTATTTATTGCCATTACTGCCAACATTCCAAGAATAAATGAGCCGGAAACATTGACTATAATAGTTGATAATGGGAATTCACTAGACTCTATGATATTTCCAATACCAAATCGTAAAACTGCCCCGATTGCTCCACCAAGGGCAACTAAAGCTGCTTGTTGAATCATATTAATTGCTTATTGTCATGCGTGTTAAATTATGTTGTCAAAATACTTCTAAAATGGTAATTTGTCGATAGACATGATAACTTCGATGCTATCGCAGAGACATGAGTCCGACCGTTTGGTTTCTAACAGGGAATGCAGGAAAACTTGTTGAGGCAACCGAACACTTGTCTCATCTAGGGTATGTTGTCAAACAACTTGTAGTTGAAGGCAATCAATTGTATGAGCCACAAGCTGAAACATTGGAAATTGTTGCAAAATCAAAAATATCTCAAGCACTTCAACATTTACCAGATGAATTTGCTAAAGATGATATGATTTTAGTTGAAGATGCAGGTTTATTTGTATCCGCTCTTGATGGATTCCCCGGTATTTATTCATCTTATGTACATTCGACAATAGGTAATTTAGGAATCATCAGGTTACTGAATCACTTGGAGACTGAAGATACGGTTTCCAGTGCCAGTTTAAGAGCTGCACATTTCAAGGCAGTTGCCGCAATATGGCGAGACGGTGAAATTCTAATCGGTGAAGGAATTTGCCCTGGTCATATCGCCCTTGAACCAATGGGAGGGTCTGGATTTGGTTTTGATCCAATTTTCATTCCTTATGATTTAGATAAGGACTTACAACCACTCAGTGCAGGTAATTATGGTGAACATAGCACTCATGGCAAAACTTTTGGCGGCGTAGATTTGGCTACCAAGATCAAATTCAGTCATAGAACTAGAGCATTACAAAACTTGTTCAACCAATTGCCATCAGCATGATAAATCAGAAGTAACTGGATGAGGTTGAGGGACATGGGTTTTTTGCGGACACTCTGTGGACTTGTTGCCGTTAGTGCTGGTGTATTCTACTTGACCTCAGCCTCTAACTTGTCTGATAATGGCAAGTGGTCACTTATTGGAATTACCTTTGTCGCCACTTTTTGTTGGGTATTACTTGGTGGAAGAGGTGTTAAAACAGTTAACAAAGTGATAAACCAAGAGGAAATAGTCGTTGCATCGGATGATGTTGAAGATTCAGAAGAGGAACCTATATCAGATTCTGATCTTCCACCGCCTGTTACTTCTGATGATATGGATGGAGTTTCCCTTAGAGAGAGAAAACTGGCAAAAATTCAAGCAGCGAAACAAGCTCAGGACGATTCAAATGAAGAAGAAGAGGAAGTCATTGAGGTTGAAGTAACTGTTGAAAATTTCCATACAGCCGATGAATATGTCGTCGAAGTCAGCCCGGAATCTGTCGAAGATGCAGATATAGAAATGACAGTATCTAATCGCCGAGTAAAGCATCAAGAAATTCGAGATAGAATTGAAAAACGACGACGAAATCAGTTGGCAGAAATTAGAGCTTCAACGGTTAGAATGTGGGAGCAGTATAATGATGGCGAGGACATAATTGCTTTGCTACAGAATCCAGATCATGGTTTGAATATTATTGATGAACCACAAAAACCAGCGGCAGGCCATGTATATGGTGCAACATTTATCCGTATTGATGAAGGAGACATTCTTAAACTTAGAACACCTCTTGATTCAGGCTTTGAAGAAGTGGAAAAGAAAGCCAAAATACCGGAATTACCGGGCCTTGATGGAATGCCTTTACCACCTTTGCCTGATGGTAATCTACCGCTTCCGCCATTGCCAAATGCGAGTGATGCATTAGCGGCAATGAAGATGCAAATGGATGAAGATTGATTTTTCTAAAGTAAGTCTTACTTATCTTGCCATTTTGCTTTATCTCTTTCCATAAATGCTCTTACGCCTTCTTCTTTGTCTTTACTATCAAATAAGTTAGCAAACTCCTCTGCTTCAATAGCAATTCCTTCATCTAAAGTATTGTTTAACGCGGCTTTTATTGTACGCTTAGCAGTTGCTAAAGTAAATACAGATTTACTGGCAATTTTTTGGGCTAAGTCCATAGTAAATTGTTGCAATTCTTCCTCAGAGCATACATGATTAACTAAACCAATTTTGTGCGCTTCTATCGCACTAATCATTTCGCCTGTCATTATCATTTCTAAGGTCTTACCATAACCAATTAGTTTGGCCAAACGCTGAGTTGCACCATAGCCAGGTATAAGCCCTAAATTAATCTCAGGAGTGCCGAATTTTGAGCGTTGTGAAGCTATTCTAATATCACATGAACAAGCTACTTCGCAACCACCTCCAAGTGCAAAACCATCAACCATTGCAATAGTTGGTTTGGTTAGTGACCATAATGCTTCAACTGCATTATCACTAAATTTCACTTTTGTAGCCTTACTATCCATTCCAACGAATTCTGAGATGTCTGCTCCTGCAACAAAAGCATTAGGTTTGGGTCGCTTACCTTCTTCTGCAGGTAATGGTTTGGCACCGGTAATAATCACACATCTAATTTGATCATTGTCTTCAACCCAAGAACAAAAACGCTTCAAAGAATCCATGACTTCTGTGTTCAAAGCATTGAGTTTATTGGGGCGATTAATTGTTGCCAGTGCAATATATCCATTTACAGAATCATCAGACAATGGTATTTTTTCTACTGCCAAAACCGAGGTACTTGGGTCGTCCATGTCGATGCCAAAGCAATCAACTTGATGATTTATCCTATTGTGGTTGAATCCAATAATACATAGAATAGAACAGTTACGAAGTATCATGGGTGACAATCCGCCACTGGTCAAAGCAGTTGACATGGCGAAGAAATACGGTGATTTTATCGCATTATATCCACTTAATGTTGAGGTTAATTCAGGAGAGTTTTTCGGTGTTTTTGGACCAAATGGTGCAGGTAAATCAACCTTCATCAAATTGTTAACAGGACAACTCAAACCAAGTAAAGGACAAATTGAGGTATTGGGGATAAACGCAATTAAATCACCTCAAAAAGTCAAAGCTAACATTGGTATTGTTCCGGAATCAGAATCTCCTCCTTCTTATTTGACTCCAGTGGAATTCCTGCAGTTTGTTGCTAAATTAAGAGATATTGAAAACAGTGAAGCCGAGGTAGAATATTGGATTGACTGGTTTGGTCTTGAAGATAAAAGACATACTATGTGTAAGGATTTGTCAAAGGGTCAGAGGCAGAAAGTGATGTTGGCATCAGCATTTATCCATAAGCCAAAACTACTGTTTTTAGATGAACCTTTTGCTAACTTAGATCCGATTTATCAACGAAAATGTCGTGAGTGGCTAATCGAACATGTTAGAAATGGAGGGACGATTTTTCTTTGCTCTCATGTATTAGAAATGGCAGAAAGAATGTGTAATCGAATGGCAATTATCAATGATGGAAAAGTGCTTGCTGCCGGCACAGTTAGAGGTTTGAAAAACAATTCAGAGGAAACACTAGAAGATGTCTTTATTCGTTTGGTTGGTAAATCTATCGAAGATGTAGAGAAACAGTTAGAACAAGAGGCAAATGAGGAGGAGTAATCTTGCCTGGAGCTCACATATCTTCTAGAGAATGGGATGAAATTGATAATTCTAATTCCATAGCGAAGTTAGGAACTAATTCAGGAGGTCAAAAACTTCTAACACCCTTAAGGGGTATATCTTCGTTTGCCGCAACTTTCAAGGTGATGTTCAAAGAAGAATATCGGAAAAATGTAGAATTTGCTAAGGCAAGACAAATGATACTTTTCCCATTATTACTTTCCTTAGTTACTATGGTATCAACAGTTGGCTTGCAATTTTTAGTTGGCGATTCAGCCGCACAAACAAGCGATACAGACGTGAATAGTTTCACTTGGCAAGAGCTGCGTTTTGCTCTTCACCTACCTCTTTTGATGTTTAGTTTAGGAATGGGTACATTTGCCTTCATGGGCAGGGATGCTTTGGTTAGGAGAACAGCATCGAAAAATCATTTGTTAGCATCACCAGCACTTCAGCCCTTGCCAAATTCAATGGCACATTTTGTATATTTTGTCAAGGATTTAGTATTCTATGTATTGCTGATTTTAACACCAATTATTTTGGGAATGGGTTTAGGAAAAGGCTTGGATACTTTTTTTGGCATTGAAACGCCGTTACAATATTCCAGTTTACCTTGGACTTGGTTTGCTATGGTAGTAACTCTTGCGCAGGGGCTAGTAATCTCTTTTCTAGCCTCCGCGCTATGGATGAGGGGTAGGCCTTACACTATTTTTGGACCAATGGCAGTAGTCTTGATTGGTATTATTGTTGGTGTTGGTGTATTTGAAATAGAATTAGTATTAATTGGATTACAAATTCAAACTAGCAAAAATCTGTTACTCGGAATTTTTGGATTCGTGATGTGTATTTTACTAGGGTATTTGTCTTCATTATTGATAATTGACGATTTTGATGTGAGTGTTGTAGAAAAGGGAGACTTATTCAAGCCAATTTATGCAAAACTCTCATTCTTGGGGCGTGGCGAAATTAGGCTGATTGTCGCTAAGGAATTCGTAGATTTGTTTAGGTCTGGTTCAATAAAGAAAATGGTAGTTTCCTACTCAATACCCCTTGCAGTATTACTTGGAATGGCTTGGCTAATTGATTTTGCAGAAGCACCAATACCGATTAATTTACTTTCATATGCTCCATTCTTAGGGTTCTTTGGTTTCAATTTCTACTCCTGGTTAACAATATTGGACTCTCCGGAATTCATGAATGGATTGCCAGTAAGGGTGCCACAATTAATCCGAGCAAAAGTATTGGTTTATTTTCTGATCACTTCATGGATATCTTTAATCTTCATCATTTTGATGGCTTGGAGATTAGATGAATGGGCATCTTTGCCAACCAGTATAGTAGTTATGTTTGCTAACTCGATTTACATAGTTGCATTGACAGCATTTTTGATGGGATTACGTCCGAATAAAGCAATTTTTGATGCTTCGATAATGATTTGGTTTTGGATAGGAACCGTTTTACCACTTCTCGGATTATTTTTGCTATCTTTCTCACAAGGCGATGTATCTCTTTATGGGAATTGGTGGGAGCGAGCATCGCAAGATGGTTTGGCTGCTACAGCAGGTACGTATGATCAGACAATGGTGAGGCAAGGATATGTGGGTATGCTGGCCATTTCGGGCTTTCTATTATTCGCTTCAGCTGTATTGTGGAAGCTAATGGACAGACGATGGGGAGCAGCAGAATTTACTAATTAATTCATTATGCATCATTTATTATTCAATATGAATAGTAGTTAGTTTGATTTGCTTCCATTAACACGTATTGACATGCCTCATGCAGTAGCAG
>JAKUNX010000042.1 GCA_022451835.1 Candidatus Poseidoniaceae archaeon | reverse complement strand
AAAGAACCGATGGAAGTTGGCCCAACTGCTCACTATGTGATGGGCGGGGTATTGGTTGATGCAGAAACTCAAGAATCTACAGTCCCAGGGCTATTTGCTTGCGGTGAAGTCGCATCAGGTTTGCATGGCGCAAATCGTCTGGGTGGTAACTCTCTATCTGACCTAATCGTGTTTGGCAAACGAGCGGGTGAATTTGCTGCCAAGCGTGCTAAAGACCTCGCACAACCAGTAATTGATGAAACTCAAGTTCAGCAAGCAATTAAGGAAATGCTGGAGCCATTTGGCAATGAAGGTGGTGAAAATCCTGGACTCATTTATGATGAGTTAAGAGATATGATGCAAGCCAAAGTTGGAATTATTAGAACCAAAGAAGAATTAGATGAAGCAATTGTTGATTTGAAGAACTTTGAATCAAGAAGATTAGCATCTTATCCAGGTTCTTCAAGAAAATATAATTCAGGTTGGCACCAAGCTCTTGATTTGAAGAATATGGTTGACATCTCATACGCAGCAACTTTGGCTGCATTAACTCGTGAAGAGAGTAGAGGTGGCCATACTAGAGATGATTTCCCCGTCCCTGATGAAGAATACTGGGGTAAAACTCTGAATATTATTTACATGGAAGATGGAGAGATAAAAATCCGCCAAGATCCAGTTGTTGAAATGCGTGAAGATTTACAAGACGCAATTAAAGAAGTGAAGCAAATGATTGCAGAAAGAGCCGCAGAAGCAGGAGGTGGTAATTGATGTCACTAAAAGGCAAGAAGCAGAATTTCAAGATTACTAGAGGAGAAGGTGAAGACTCTTCAATGCAAGATTATGAGATTGAGTTAGATGAAGGTATGGTTGTACTTGATTGTGTACATAGAATACAATATGAACAAGAGCCAGATTTAGCGGTTAGATGGAATTGTAAGGCAGGAAAATGTGGATCATGTTCAGCAGAAATCAACGGCAGCCCTCGATTAATGTGTATGACAAGAATGAGCGATGTTGTTGAAGAAGTTGATGAAGGTGAGCCAATTGATATTCGTCCAATGCAGGCATTTCCCCATATCAAAGACTTAGTTACCGATGTGTCGTGGAATTATGATGTTGCTCAAAAAATCAAGCCAATTAATGGTCCAGAAGAAATGAATTGGGAATTTAATCAAATGGAAGCCGATAGAGTTCAACACTTTAGAGAATGCATAGAATGCTTCCTATGTGTTAATACATGTCACGTACTTCGAGATCACGAATTGTTTGATGATTTCGCAGGTCCAAGAAATTTGGTAAGGTTGGCACAGTATGAAATGCACCCACTTGATTTAGAGGATAGGATTCCTGAAATCAAGAAAGAATTTGGCGTAGAATATTGTAATATTACCCGTTGTTGTACCGAGGTATGTCCAGCTGGTATACAAATTACTGATGATGCCATAATTCAACTAAAAGAGCGAGTGGTAGACAGATATTATGATCCATTACAACGGATTTGGCGAACCTTAACACGACAAAAAGTCCGCTATTGAAGGAGATAATAGATGGCCAAATATGTGTTGGTAAAGAGTGTCTTATCGACAATACTTGGAATTTTTTTCATCAATGTAGGAATTGCTCATTTCACAGATACCGAATGGTTTGAGCCAATAGTTCCAGACTTATTTGGCAACCCTACTTTTTGGGTTTTGATTACAGGGGTTTTCGAAATTGCTCTAGGAATAGGGATTATTGTGCCACAAACTAGACGCTACTCTGGTTTATTGATGGCTTTATTTCTAGTAGTAGTCTATGCAGGTAATCTCAATATGTGGGTTAATAATATCCCATTAGATGATAGAACATTTGCGACAATATGGCATATCATGCGTTTAATTGGACAATTAGTGATGATAGTTGTCGCTCTTTGGATTGGAGAATGGTTAACAAAGAGTAGTCAATAAGATTACCAAATAAAAACTTGATAGTCAAGAATTGTTTATTTTAAATTAAAAAAAGCCCCCTCGAAGGCCTAAACCTTCGAAGGGGCAGTTATATTCCGCAGAATATATCAGTTCATAAGGTGTCTAAAGACTCGGAATTGCAACTCAAAGGTGCTCGATTCCGGTTTTCTTGACGTTTGCCTTCTTGATCTTGTCAGGAAGCCAGGCTGGGCCATTTGCAGGCTTGTCAACCATTGATATACTGCCAGTAAAGCAGTGGACTCTCTTGGTTCCACGCTCTCTTAGGCGTATATTGGTGTGTCCACGGGTTGCTGCTTTTAGGGCTGCACCACGTGGTTGTTTGCTCGCAAATACTTGGCTTGTATCTTTGCCGCCCTGCATTAGGACGAAATATTTTTTATCAGACATTTTGGATAACCTCCGAGTTTAAGTAATTCGGTCAGGTATATAGTATTTATGCCGAAAAACCGCTATACTGCGTAACATATGGAGCGCAGCACCCCTTTCGGAAGCCCAAAATAACCATAATCGTGGCATGTAAGACTTGTCAAACTATGTCTGCACCTGCTAGAGTTTTTGTATTTATGACACCTTCAACAGGTCTAATCATTTCTACAACTGTTTTCGCAATTGATGCTAAATCCTCATCTACTAACTTGATGATTAATTCATAGTCTCCAAATAAAACCGTGATATCATCAACATTATTCATACCTTTAATTGTGTTAAAAGCTTCAATTTCCATTCCAGGCGTCACATTCACGAGTACGTATCCTACAGCCATGCTATCGCCATTGCTATAACTAGGTAGATAATGAATTATTCCAAAAAAACATTCGGACACTTATATAATTAGCAAAAACCCCGATTATTCACACTTTTTTGCGAACTAAATAAGTAAGACAGCCCTCCATGCTTGTACGATGCCGGAATTGTATATGGCCAGAACCTGTAAATGGGGGGTCTTAACTGTCGTTGGTGGTGAAGTATGGGATCATACTGGTGATGCCCTAATTACTCCAGCAAATAATCGACTATCAGGAAGGGAAGGCCTAGATGCTATGATTCATGCTAAAGCTGGGCAAGAGTTAACTCAAGTGACAAGAAATATCTGCTTGGAAAAAAGGAAAATTAACGCTCCACCTTGTGCGGTGACTCATAATGTAGTAACCGAACCTTATTCCCTCTCAACTAATTTCAAACATATCATACATGCAGTTGGTCCAGATTGCCGAAGACCAAGTCAAGACGAATCTAGACGAGAATTATTACCTGAAACATATTACAATTTATTTGACAGATTCAAAGAAATGGATGATGTTAGAAGAATTGTTTCTCCACCTATTTCAATGGGTATTTTTGGTTATCCTCACAGAGAAGGGGCAAGAATCACATTAGAGGTTTTGCTTAGTCATTTGGATGGGGAAGAAGATCCAGGTTTTGATGAATATATTTTGGTAATTAAGGAACGTAATTTCATCAGCAATATGCGTACTGTATATCGAGAATCTGAAGATCAGTTACCTGGTATTGACACAACAAATCAATAGGTGATAAATTGGTTGACCTAGTAAATTCGGTCGCCAGTTCTTTTCCATCTGATAGGAAAAGTTTTGATTCTGTGATTATGATTTCTAATAGTGTCAAAAAGATTAGACAGATTCATGAGGTAATTCCTAAGAATGTACAAACGACTATTTTGACCAGTAAATCAAGAGTTATCGAATCATTTGCTGAAGATGAAATATTAGTCGAGATGATGGATGAATCATTGTCTTCTATGGGGTTACAAGTTTTATCACAATTACATGATATGATACTTCAAGCGATTGGTGAAGGAAGAATTTCTCGTGGAGAAAAAATCTTAGTGATTCTTGCCGAACCAATGGATGGCGTATTTTCTATTGACACAACTATGCTAAGCGCAAATCGGTTTGCTAGTTTAGCCACTGAAATAAATGTCGATTTGGAGGTAATGACCAAATCAATGCAGTTAGCAAGACATATTGGTTCAAGAGGAAGAGAAGGCCATTCAGTTGGTGCATTATTTGCCATTGGTTCGCTACCCAAACTTAGAAAGTTTTCAACTCCGCTGGTTTTGAATCCATTTAAGGGGCATGATCCGGAGAAAAAGAGCATATTATTTGATGAGAATCATGAAACATTAGCTGAATTCGCCTGGCTTGATGGTGCTATTTTCTTTAACAAAGAAGGGGTTGCTAGCGATGCAGGAAGATACATACAGGTTCCTGCTGGCACTCAACCAAAATATGGTGAAGGAGGTAGGCATTTAGCAGCAAGAGCAATATCTCAACTAGCTGAATGTGCAGCAATCTGTGTATCTTCTTCTGGAAAAATCACTCTATATGTAAATGGAAGAGAGCGATACAAGGTTAGATTGAACTGATTACTCTGCTTCTTGCAATGTGCTTTCGAACGGATTTAATCCAATTTCCGCAGAATTAATTCTAAGGTTGATGAGATGTAAATCATCTTTTATTCCTTCTAGTGAGGCAGAATGTAGATTTCTATTGACAATTTCTTTAATTCTTTTTATTGATGCGACTCTTTGATTCTTATCTTTAGGTCTTAATTGCTCGCCTCTAAGCGACATCAACCAATCTTCTAATACATTCTTACCCCATTCAGGTGCTCGCATTTTCGCAGCTAGCAAGATATCAGAATTTCTATGCCTAAATCTTACTCTACCGTCACTGATTCTTGTAGCTTGAATTGAACCAGGGTTCCATATGTCTAACGGAATATGCAAATGATGTCTAATTTCTATTCTATCACGTTTCATATTCATTGCATTATCCTTGAATAAAAAATCTGCAACAAGTACGCTGCGCGGCAATTTTATGAATACTTGAACCATTTCATCATCTTCAAACCACTCTAAAACCTCGAGAGGATTTTGTCCCCATGTTTCATCACACCATTCAGCAATATCATCGCTTAGTGGTTGCATGGTGCCTCCTTACGGTGCTGCTTCTTCAACTTTGTTCATGTTTTGTCAATATTCAAATCGAGTGACAATATGGCAAGTACATGGCTGCCAGTTGGGGAACGGTTAATTTCGACTGGTCTTTCATTTTACTACTGATACTTTCTTGGTATATTTTGTTGAGAATTTGGGAAAACAATGGTACGCTTGATCGTTGGAATGCTACACGTGTTTTTGGTGTAATTCTAATGGTTAGAAGTAAGCGAGGTTTGAATTTACTTGACAAAACCGTGAAGCCACGAGGGTTTTGGCGATTTTACGGCGAAGTTTCTCTTTGGGTGTGTATATTTTCCATGCTTATGGTCGGATTATTAATGATAATTGCATTCATTACATCATTGATATCTCCACCACAAACACCGCCACCAGCAGCCAGTGAACTAGTTGCAATCCCTGGTCTTAATCCGGTTATTCCTCTAGGTTGGGGTGCATTAGCATTCATTGTAGCATTGGTTATCCATGAGTTTGGTCACGGTTTGCAGGCTCGAGCACACGGTATGAGAATTCGGTCATTTGGTCTGTTACAATTGGGTCCATTGCCTCTAGGTGCATTTGCTGAGCCTGAATATGAAGAATTGACTAATGCACCAAGTAAAGAAAGAATGCGAATGTTTGCAGCAGGTCCTGCAACGAACATTTTTGCTGCAGTTGTTTGCTTAATTTTCCTTGGAGGTTTGGCAGGTCAATTTGTTGCTAATGATTCTGGTGTACATGTTAGGGGTATCGTTCAAGATGAGGGTGCTTTTGATGCAGGGTTACAACCGTGGGATACAATCCAATACATTGATGAAAAACCGGTACAAGATATTGATGAATTCTATGATGTTATGGAAGGCTATTCTGCTAATGATAGTATCAGTATAACGGTGATGCATAGTGATGGACAAATAGAAACTGTTAATGCGACCCTCTCTGATAAGTACGATTATTACGTAAATCTAGGTTGGTCAGCCTCAGATTTGGATGCACTTGGAATCGAAAAAGAAGATCCATTTCTTGGGGTTGAAGGTCTATCAGGCGGCACTGCAGGAATAGACCGATTGGCAGGCCCTTTATCTCCTCGATGGGCTGGAAATATTTTACAAAAATCATTGATGGTACCGTTTCACACACTAAGCATGATGATTGTACCTTTTGAATTACAAGGTGTTGCAATGCATCCATTTGAAGAATCGTTACTTGAAGCTGATGACAACTCATTTGCTCAAGCATTAGGTACTAACGGTCTACTTTTCTTAGTCAACTTATTCTTTTGGCTATTATGGGTTAATATTCTACTTGGATTCACCAACCTTATTCCTATGGTTCCATTTGATGGTGGTCATATGTTCAAAGATATGTTGCGAGGAATACTTAACGGCATAAAGAAAGTCGGTCGCAAGTTGAAATTTTGGGATATCAATCCTATGTGGATTGAGCATATTTCAAGTAAAGCATCTAACATTTCATCTTTAGCATTGCTTGGAATGATTTTGTTCATGCTGATAATTCCATATTTCTAACATCATAATTTACGTTTCATCAACTCAGCTAGAATATTTCGTTTTCCGCTAGGATTACTGAATTCTTGACTATTTTGTTGGTGTAGTGAAAGATTTTCTAATGAAGTATTGCTACGAGATTGTAAATTTTCTAGACTACTTTCAGATGATTTAGTTTGTGAACAAATTAGAGCGATGAATTCATTCAATGCCAAACCTTTTTCCCAATTTAAGTAAGGTTTGCCATTACGAGTCAATGGTAGACTTGGAATAAATGGAGCAAGTTTTCGCAGTTTTCCATGAAGTGTTTCAGTTTCAACTCGAAATATTTTCCACGAATCACCTCTTACGCCCTTTAATCGATAAGCATACAAAGGCATTAAGCAAGATCTATTTCCTTCGTAGACCAGTGAGTTATACTGGTCAACAGTTCTTCCCGATAAGTATAACTTTGCTTCTTTAGAGGATTTTACTTCAATTGGGAAACAAATATCTCCACGCAGTGCAAGTAAATCTCCTGACCCTTCAATACCAGAACCGGCTGCTCTTACTACGAGGAAAGGTCTTTTTTCAACTAATTTCATCTTTGCTTTCTCTACTTCACTACAAGATTTGATAACTGCGTTGACGCCTTTAGTCAAGCCAGCGAGAACTTGTCTAAGTTCTCTCTCATACTTGCTGCTCACGAAGCAATATCATTGTCAAGCGTTTTTGATTACTTCGGTATGCATAGTTAGATTAGTGACGATTTCAAGGTTGTTGCAAATTTCGGTAGGTTTGTGGTCATCAATCGTTTGGCAGGACTATGTCGCGATTGGCAATTCGGACAGAAAACTTCCGTTTGTCATTCAAATTAATCGAAAAACTTCGTTTAAAGTCACTCGAATTTGAAGTTATTGACGTCAATCAAGCAGTTCCAAATGAAAATGTAATTTGGTTTTCTTCACCTTCTGAAATTTTGGCCTTTCCATCAATAGGTACTCCAATTCCAGTAGAAGCTGAAAATATCGATTCAGCTATTTTGTCGGCAATTTTTCATCTAAAAGGTTCTAATGCTTCTGTTTCTATGGTAATTGGTATAGATCCTGGACCATATCCCGGTATTGCATGGATTGTTGATGGAGCATTTTGTGGTATCCTAGAGTTGACATCTATCAAAGAAGTTATCCCGAACCTGTTGAAATTGAGGCGTATTGCTGATTTTGAAAATATTATAATTAGGGTCGGAGATGGTGCTCCATTAATTAGAGATCGAATAATTAATGATTGTATCTCAAGAAATTGGGTCGTCGAACAGGTCGATGAAAAAAAGACTTCATCGGGATTAATCCGTAATAATCACTCAATTTCAGCATTGAGGATTGCCGCTAATTCGGGAAAGCAAATTTGGCAATTAAGAATTATAAGTCCAACTGAGGGAGATATAAAATATATTCAAACGGAGAGTCGAAAGCGATCAAAAGGCGAATTTACAATTTCAAAAGCAGTAGCAATTTTAGTTGCTAAAGGTGAATTAAGCATGGAAGATGCATTAGAGCAACATGTTCATTCTTCTTCAGAGAAATAATCAACTTCATATTTCGCTTGATGCATTTCGGGTGATGTCTGCATTATTTTTTTGAGGACAATTTCCAAACCTATTGGCGCGAAAATTATGCCACCAATTACCAGTGATAAGAATAGAAATGAAGATCCGGGTACATATTGAGTTCCAGGAGATCCAGAGCCACTAAGCATCAACTTTACCGTGCCAAGCCAAGGAATCTCTCCTCCAGCAACTCCAACTAACCAATCTCCTTTGACAGGTCCAGCAACTCCTGAGGCACTGTGAACTCCAGACGAGCCATTAACTACTAGACCACCTTGGTCGACAGAGCATTGATTATTATCTCCAAGAGTAACTATGCCCGAATGTTTGGGTTGCCAATTCCATACCACTAGATACGGTTCAACATTAGCATGAGCAAATCTGTTACAATCATAATATCCAGCATCATTGCCGTCAAAACGAATCGTAATTGTTTCTGAATCAGTAATGTTTGTTCCAGGTACAGCCCAAGTCAAAACACACGTACCAAGTCCACCATCTTCGTCTTCAACAGAATTATCCCATGTGCCGCCATCAGGACAATGTTGTGAATTATTCCCATCGCTCGGTGCTAAGCGATTTGGAGAAGTAGTTTGACTTGGCTCTACTCGTAAGATGGCTCGATGAATTATAGGAGTTCCATCATCTCCATTTTTTTGGTAAATTATGACATCTCCTTCCATGCCGTGAGTTTCATAACCATGGTACTTGTTGTTTCTGTCGCTTGCTTCAGCGAATGTAATGATGTTTTCATAAGGCGTATCCATTACTAAAATCAGATCTCCAGCATCAATACTTCCAACTTCACCATTTTCTTCGTGTACCATTGAAGAAGATTCAACCACAACCAATGGTGGCATGGTTCCAGTATGAGCCCATAATCCCAAGACTAAGAATGCAATCATTGCGACAGCAAGCATCATCTCACGTAAGAGATTGCTAAGCGGGTTTTTGTCGGTCAACTTTTACCCTCATTTTCTTTTCTTGAGACCTTTCTCAACGAGGAAATCTTCCCATGCCGCCGCATGCCCTGCTCCAAGGATTTTTGCTGCCTCGTCGCCTTCTGATTTACGGCGCTTTAATTCAGAAGTTGATTCGATTTGTTTGAGTTCATCAAGCAGATTAACGTATCCTCTAAGGTTGAGGAATTCCGGGGTAATGACAATCAAAAGCAAACTTGAGAAAACGAGCATACCGATTGCTGCTCCAGTAAATTCGCCCCATTCTGCATCACTTTGTAAGAATAATAGCTGGTATCCACTAACCATCAATAAAATTGCGGAAGCACCGAAACCAGTAGCGCTTAACATCAGTTGTTTGCCATGCTGTTTAGCCCATAAATCACCAAAGAACCCCATATAATCACCATTGCTTGGTAGATGGTACAGTGTTTGAGTTCTTTGATGTTTTGCTTACATTTTTCACTGCAAATACTCAAATGTGATCGCATTATCCATATAGCGCGGGGGTGGGGAGAGTATGTCTAGTGTATTTTCGCTACTTCATGAAAATCTGCAAAAAGCACTTACTGCGAGGCAATGGAATCCAACTCCAATCCAAGAATCAGCAATCCCAGAGATTCTTGACGGTAAGAATAGATTATTGATTGCTCCAACTGGTTCCGGAAAAACTCTATCAGCGATTTTACCAATATTGCATCGTTGTATAGCTGAAAATTGGGCACCGTTATCAGTTCTCTATATTACTCCGCTGAGGGCGTTAAATCGTGATGTAGATAGAAGACTTCAAGATATAGCTGAATCAGTTGGACTAAATGTTGGACTTAGACATGGTGATACTACTAAGTCCGAGCGAGCAAAGCAGGTAAGGAACCCCCCCCATATTTTGGTAACAACTCCTGAAACATTCCAATTGATGTTTACTGGCAAGAATTTGCGTGAATTGCTCAAAACAGTTAATGCGGTCATCGTTGATGAAGTTCACGATTTGGCAGCAAGTGAGCGTGGATGGCAGCTGTCATTAGGGCTTGCTAGATTGGAATCGTTATCAGGAAAAAAAGTCCAAAGAATTGGTTTATCGGCGACTGTAGGAAACCCCAAACAAGTCGCTGAATGGCTGGCAAGTGATGGTCAGGCAATTATTGAAACCGGTAAAAGAATAACAGAAATATGTGTTGAAACAGAATTTCCAGAACCTAAGGATGAGTCGGGAGGAATTGAGTATGCTATCCCATCCCGTGCTCATGCTATTTTCCGCAAAGTAATCTCAATGATACGAAAAGACGCTCCATGTTTACTATTTGTCAATAGTAGGAGTGATGCCGAAACCATTGCTAATAGATTGCAGAAGATGGCTCCTGACCTAGAAATTGGCGTTCACCATGGTTCACTTGCTACAAAGACAAGAATTGACATGGAGGATGGATTAAGAGAGGGTAAAATCTCTGGGCTTGTGTGTACTTCAAGTCTAGAATTAGGCATAGATATTGGTTTGATTAATAGGATAATCCAAATCAAAAGTCCTCGTTCTGTTGACCGTTTACTGCAAAGAGTAGGTAGAGCGGACCACAGACTTGGAGGAATTGGTCGAGGAAACATATTTGCTTGGGATTGTGATGAGTTGTCTGAAGCAACTGTAATCGCTCAACGTGCAATGAAGGGAGAATTAGAACCAGTAATATGGAGAAATAATCCAAGGACTGTTGCGATAAACCAAATCATCCTAATGGCTCATTGTTTCAAAGCAGTACCTATTGATGAAGCAACGGAAATCATTAATCAAGCACCTCAATTTGAGAATTGGTCTCGCAAAGATACTTTAGAGGTGTTAGAGGTCATTGCTGACAATTGGTTAGTGAAATTTACTGAAAACCCAAGTAATGAACCTTGGTACAGATGGCCTACTGCGATATATGAGGAAGCTAAACTAATGAAAGAGAACAAATCAATCAATTTACCAACAGAGCGACCATTATTCAAAACTCCTGATGATGAGATAGACTTGAAATTAAAGAAGATTGAGCTTAAGTTGCCCAAAAAATATGCTAAAGGATGGTTTTCAGTTTCGGGAAGAACTAGAGATTGGGTAACAAATCATTTGTCGATGATTCCAGATAAACAATCTTACAGAGTGAGAGATAGCGTGACAAGGCGTACAATTGGTAGTGTTGATGAGGCCTTTGTTTTGTCTCTAAATGGTTCTGATGAAGATGAAGATGGTGCTGTTCGCCGCTTTGTAATCGCTGGAAGAACTTGGATGATAATTGATGCTGACCCTGAGAAATCAGAACTTCTCGTTGTTCCTGCTTCAGATCAAGCCAAGGCTCCACAATGGGTTGGCGAATTACCTCCTGTACCAGCCGAAGTCGCAAGACAAATCGGTAAATTGAGAGAATTAATCGCTACTGATTTAGGTTTGATTACAATTTCTAATCAGGAATCTTCTTCAGTAGACAGGTTCAATATTCTATCGCCAAACAACTTGAAAGTTTCAGATTATCCAATCAACGAACATGGGCTTGGAATGCTTAGTGAAGAAATTGGCGACCATATGGAAAAGTCTGGTAGTTTGCCGACAGATAGCAAAATTACCATAGAAGAGCGGAATGATGCAATAATTATCAATTCATGTCATGGGACTAAAATTAACGAAACTATTGGACACTTATTGCTAGCAATGGCATCTACAAAGTCAGGAAATTGGGGTCGATTGATTATTGAATCAACACGAATAGGGATACAGGCTTCCGGAATTTCACCAGAGGACTTAGTTGGCTGGCTAAAAGACACTCCACCTGATGCTTTAGAGGGACTGTTAAGTGTGACTTTACCAAACTCTAGGCAATTAAGATGGCGATTTGCTGATGTTGGTAAAGCGTTTGGCATAATTAGACATGGAGTAGATCCAAGAAGAATAAACCTCCAAGCATTAATTAGAAAATATCGTGGAACAGTCGTACTTCAAGAAGTTCTAGACAAATTATTTTTTGAAAAAATGGATATTCAAGGCGCTAAAGATGTATTGTCGGCAATCCAAGAGGGAGTAATCTCAATTGAAATTGCTGCAGCAGGACCTATTGGTTTGTCAAGGCGTTCAAGTAAAGATTTGCTTTTGCCAAACTGGGACAATGCTGCAGTTAGAGAGCGCTTAAAATTAAGGCTGGAAAACGAACGTGCAGTATTATGTTGTTTGAAATGCAATAGTGTTAGGAGGTTTAGAGTTGCAAGATATAATGAAATTCCTGATATAGGCACTTGTCTAAAATGTAAAGGTAAGATGCTTGCTTGTACAAGAGAGGGATTATTGCCTATGCTCAAAGATTGGGTCTCATCAGATGAAGAGAGTGACCGTGTAAGGATGATCAAAAATGCAGAGATGATTCAAAATCGAGGTCAAGAAGCGATTCTATGTTTGATGGGGCGAGGTATTGGTGAAGCCACTGCTCAGAGAATCCTTCGTAAAGTTCCAAGAAACAATCGTGATGGTTTATTACGCGCTATTCATTTGGCAGAAGTTGAATATGCCCGAACCAGAAGATTCTGGGGCTAATCAGCCTCATCCTGCAGATTGATTAACTCAGCAGCTCTTACCACATCACC
>JAKUNX010000041.1 GCA_022451835.1 Candidatus Poseidoniaceae archaeon | reverse complement strand
ATGCAGCAATTAGGATTGCTGGAGGCAATACTATTCTTCTTTGATCCTGGGGCTTCTCATTTTCAATTGCTTCAAGCGCTTTAGAGTACAAAGTCAATTGATACTTATATTTGTCAATGATTTTTTGCTCGGCTGGATTAGATGGATGTCTGTCAAATATATCACCACTGAAATTTTGAAGCGGTGTGCCTTGTTTGGGATTGTCATGATTAAATCCATACAAACATCCAGTAGTCTTCATATCTATCACTTGTAAATACCCATTGCCATCTGTATCTGCGTATGCCATTACTAAATCTGCCCTGCCCTCGAAAATTATCTCAACGTTACAGACCTTTGCCATCTCTTGCATTTGACTATTCCTAAATACTTGCCTTGCTGTATCTATCTCAACTAAATGATTGTACAAAAATGGCAACTCTGTCCTAAGACCTTCTGCAACTATGTCGTGTATTTTCTCGCCCTTCGCGTAACTACCGGTTAGCCCATTATCGACTAACTGTGCAACTTTTTGCATTCGCTCGAACGTTGCATCATATCGCTTAGAGCTTGTCTTATCTATTCTATTGAAACCAAACTCACTCAAAACAATCTCAATTGATTGATTTGATGTCAATTCGTGTTCGGGCTTATTGAACCAACTTTCAGGCAGAGGGGCGGTTATTTTGGTATTATATTTACTAGGATTGTCTAAACTAATCTCTACCAATCTGTGCATCATCAAGCCAAACTCGACTGCAGATGGTAAATCACTAGATTCTGTGCTAGACTTTGCTGGATTTTCAAGTAGTTTATTCAAGCGGTTATTATTCCAATCTGCTAAATTATTCGGCCAATGGTGATGGCGGCATTGAACGCTATTGTCTAAGGCATTAGCGCCTAATTTCAATGTATGTGATACCTCTCTTTGCGCTTGTTCACCGGATGCAATAGTTGAGTTTGAGTCGAATTTTTGCTCGATAAATTGCCATCTTTGTTGTGGATTAATTGGTTTGATTTCAGAGAAACAATCTGGGCCATGGTAAATTGCCATTGACCTAATATTGTCTTTCCCAAGTTGAGAATTAAAGTAAAGGCTTGCCGGGTCTAATGATACTTCATGTTCACCATATTCACCTAATTCTTGACCAAACACATCATCGGATTTTATCCATGGAGAATCGGTCAATTCACCTTTGTGAGCAATAGACCTAAGTGATTCCATCCACATGTGCCCCATCGTTTTAGCAGAAGGTTTGCTGGTATACTGTATCATTCCGGTTTTAGGGCACATCTCAGCTTCATTGGTTGAATTTCCTACAATAATCAAATGATTTTCGACTCTAGTTAGTGCAACATAAAATTCTCTTCTTCGCTCGGCTTGATTTTGAGCACTGTTGATATTTTTAGTGAACTGCCAAAGACCATCTTCTGGACGGTCTAACGACGCCCATGGGTTGATTCGCCCAGAGATTATCTCTGGAGTTACAAGCACATTTTCTCGTGTAGTAATGTTAGCATCATAACGGCCTGCTTGAAAAATACCAGATACTACTACTACCTTAGATTCTAGACCTTTAGCGCCGTGAACTGTCATGATCTTGACTGCACCTGATGACGGAGTTGCTGATGCTTGAGGGCCTTTGGTACCTAAGTGTTGTAATGCTTCTAACTGAGCAAAAATTTCTGCTGGGTTATGGCCACAATCTTTACCGATATCGTACACTAAATTGCACCACTGTTCAGCATTTTGCCTAGAAGAATCATCAGAATAGGCAAACATCAAATCAGAATTATCTATTATGTCATTGAGAATATTATGGACATTATATCCTGATATTTGCTTAGTTATATGACGTAATAATTTAGCAACATTAGGATTTGGAACTGTGTCTGCAAGTGTTTGCCACCAATTCTCAGATTCTAAATGAGTTGAAAACAGCTGATTCAATGATTTGTCTGTCAGGCCAATAATTGGCGATTTTGCCAATGATGCTGCAGCATATTTTGAATTAGGGTGGGCGATTAAGTCTAATGCAGACATTAGGTTTTCAACTATAGGTTGAGTGAGTAATTGTCCCTGCTTGTCAGAAATAACCGGTATACCTCTAGCTTGTAACCGCTCGATTAAATCAGCAATATGAGTTCTAGAATGAATTAGAATAGTGACATCGCTTGGTTTGATTTCCTCCGTTGGTTTTTCTAGAGTCATATATTCCATTTTTGATGGATTCCAAACTCTGCATGGGATTCCTTGAATTAAATTTTGTAATCTTAACGCAATCATTTCATGTTCTAAATGAATACGAGTTGGATTTGATTCATCAAATAATTCATTGTCAATTACTTGTGGCAAATTATCCACCTTTAGAGGCATTAACCATTCCAATTTACCATGAGGAGTGTCTAATTTCGCTGCCTTCAATGGTTGTTGCTTAGCGTGATAGTCGCCGGGTAAACTATGATGGCGTTCGTTGAATACATCACCGAACACTTCGTTCAAGGTATTTAGTAAATCATGTGCTGTACGATGATTTGAAGTCAAATCAATATGTCCGTATTTTCTATTTTCGATGATTTTATCATCAATTATAATGTCTCCTTTATCGGTTTTATTGAAGTCTATTTGGTTCCATTTACCGGTATTTTTTGGTAATTCCCTTGATGATTTTATATCGCTTTTGAAACTATCAACTCCAGCGATCGGCCTAGGGTCGCGTGCATTATCTAAAGTCCTAAACTCAAAATTTGTATTGCCGAACTCAATTTGATTCATACGTTTGATATTTTCAACTGTGCGACGCATCACGGTAACTTCTGCTTGTCTAAATCGATAGATGCTTTGCTTCATGTCGCCTACGATACAAATTGTTGGATCCCAGGGGCCATGATAGTCTGATGTTTCTTTGATTCTTCGTGAACCCCAAAGGCGTGATAATAATCTAAAATGTGCAGGGTTTGTATCTTGATATTCGTCGACAATAAAAGCTAGGAATTGTTGTCTAATTGTTTTCAAAATCCCTACTCTTCGTTCAAAATCATCGCGCCATTGAGGATATTTATCACTAATCAAATGTCTCGCTTGATCTATATGCTTATCAGACCATGGTTCACTACCTAAATTATCTAGCACATCTACTACCTCAACCGGATAATCATAGCGCACTATCTCAGGGCAGCGGGAGAGTAGTAAGTCTGCTGCTAATCGTTGTATATCGTCGAAATCATGTACTCCTTCCTGCATTTTTCTTAGCGTCAAAATTTGTTGACAACCTTTGTGAACTATTAGCAAATCTCGTAGTACAGAAAGTTGTAATTGTTTGGATACCCGTATTCTGCCAGTAGGAGGCTCTGCAGTCAAATCCTCGGTGATTTCAGTATAAATTAACGAGCTTTCTTCAGATAAAAATGATAGTGGTATTCTCGGATCAAAGGTATGCGAGCTACGTCCTAGTATCTTTGCTAATTTGCCAAGATTGCTATTCAAAATGCTCTTTAATTGTTGGGCCAACGGTGTTGATTGAGCAGTAACCTCTGCGATTTGTTTGTTTGGTAAATCAACATTAGCGTTGGTTTGAATGCCTCCATGCCAATTATCTCCATTAGGCAGTTTATTGCGTGGAAAATGATTATGTTCGGTGCCGTCTAGTGATGATTTCGAGGTGCAACAAACCGCCACCAGCCATACCCATTGCAGTTTACCAATACTATCCTCGGGATGAATATTTCTTGCTAATTCTACTAATTGATTGAATCTAGTGCTTTCACTATCGATTTGTTGCTCGCAGGCTAAAATATAATGCAAATGGTGCTCGAGATACACGTCTAACCAACTGTTTAACACGCCTCTTAACTCTGTACAGAGTTCATCAATAAACGGTTCTGCAGGCTGGCCAATTAAATCTAGAATTATGTCGGGATTCACTAATTCAGTTTCCCGCCATTCAATGCCTTTAGCCTCAGATTTTTGCTTTATTGCTCGCTTAGTTTCCTCTACAAATAGCGAGGTATTCAACAACCCTGCCAAGACTATCTCGGCATTTCGTTGCCCACCCAGTAAAATAGCAAGATTGTTTCTTGCATCAATAAATCCTTGACGGTCGCCAAGAACTCCCGCTTCATCAGCATCGTAAATTGTTCTAATACGCCAAGCAGAATTGATTGTTTCGGAAATCAGCATTGGCGATCTTACTTCTGCGATTTGGTCGCCTGCCGGCTGGGTAGTCAAAATATCAAGATAAGGTGTTACTAGTTTTGACAAAAAGGCATCAATCGTAGATATCGGAGCATCTTCAAGACTGCTTAGCAGCATTTCGATGTCGCCATTTGAAATTGAATACAAATCAATATCGGTTTTACTCAATCTCTTACGTATTCTATTACGTAATTCTGATGCTGCTTTTCTAGTAAAGGTAATTGCCACAACCTCACTTGGTAACAGGCCTTTCCATTCGACCAAATTACTTCTCTCTCTCGCTGGCGAGCGTAAGGCTCCTTGGCCTTGGATTGGTGCTCTTGGACCATTTGGTAGTAGTTGTTTTGCTCGTTGATATTCGGCAAGCAAGTGTTGCACATACCTCTCTGCCATAACTGCAGTTTTACCAGTTCCAGCACCGGCATCGATGGCAATATGTTTGTCTATATCGAGACCTAATTTCTGACTATTATTAAACGGGAAATTCATAATTTACCCCCCAATTTTGCCGAAGGGCATAGCCTTCTAACTTTACAAAATTTACAATCATCGCTTACAGTAGGATTGACATGGCCTTTATTTGCTCCATCAACAACTCGTAAAGCAGTTCTAATCCGCTCATCTAGCCAAGCACGGAAACCATTGCTTTCACCGCTTTCTTCCTCATCTAAATCACGGTATGTATTCGATGTATATGTCGTTATTTTTCCTATGGATAGATCAGTTACAAGATCGATATAATCTGGATCGATCTCAACATAATATTCTGTGTTCTCGCCAACTTCAGTAATTCCAACACCAATTACTCTATCGTCTGGAAATGCTGCTTCCCAAGCTTTGGCATAAAGAGCTAGTTGTAATTCATCAAAAATAGCTCTTCGATGTCTTTCTCCACGCAATTTTACCTTCGGGCCATTGACTGTTTTCATATCTCTAATTATAATCAATCTTTGAGTGTTATCGTTTCCAGGGAGATGTAACTCATCAACCCTATCGACTCTACCTGCTAGAGGGAATTCACCTATCTTGCCATCATCGGCTGTGCCAGAAATCGTAACTTGTGACTTGGATTGTGAGGCAATCATCCACTCACAAACCAAAGGTGCAGAATGTTTCAAAGCCAAACTTGCAGTTAGATAATTGGCAATTTTGCCATTTGGCTCTAATGAGGCCTCTCCGTCAAGATATTCTTGCCAGACCTCTGGTGTAACTCCGATAACCTCCCGGCAACGATGGACGGATACTGCATTTTTCCTAGATAGCCAAGGGCTTTTCGATGCTAGAAATTCAAGGCTCTTTTGCCAAAGCACATCTATTTGATTATGAGGTGAATCTATCAGTGGCATCGATTCAGTTAGTGGTTTGTCAAATACTGGTACGCCATTTAATGACATGATTTCTGCTTCGATATCGTGCATTAACAAACCGCGAGTTCGATTATCTAGATCCTCATTTTGAATCTCATGACTTGTTAATTGTAAATAATTGGTAAGCCATGCTTGCCTCGGACATTTTAGCCATGCTTGAAGCCGATATGGCGACCATCGCTTTGGCAGTAAGACTGATTGTGAATCACCCATTACAGACTGTAGCGTAGGAGGTAAATCGAACTGTAATGGTAAAGGCCGTGGATCAATTGCTGGACTTACTGTAATGCCATTTATCTTGTATCCTAAATTGGGCCAAATGGTATTCTCTCTCGTATTCGAATTGGCAGACCTTTCCCCAGGACGTAGGTTTATTGAAGAAAATGAAATCATCTTATTTCGCTCTTGCCAATTCATTGATTGGCCTACCTCTACATCCTTCATTGTCGGTTGTGAATTCCGTAAACGGTTATTTATCGGCAATTCGTAAGCCATGGCTAGAGATGATTTGTTGTGAGGTAGTAATTCTACTTCCCTTCCGTCTTGTAATGCAAGTCCTGAGCGTTGACGAATGTCTCGGCCTTTGTTGCCAGATTTCACGCTGATTGGCGTGCTTCCCTCGTATTCTGTAGTGAAAATTCTTAGTTTCAGTACCTTTTTGTTATCCGATGCTAACAGATCCCAAGACCTTTGATGGTTATCTTCATCATACTCTTTAGGGTTCACAAATGTTGGCAAGGTAGTGAAAATAGTATCATCATTACTTACATCGTCTAGCCACTCTGACAGTGGGGGGCTGGGGCTAGCTGCTTCATCCAGTGAAGTATCAATCACAATTATTGAGTCATTACCGTTGAGAATATGTCTTAATTCGTGACGTCCTTGTCTAATCTTAATGTCTGAATTTGCCAACCCCAACTTGACTTTGGTTGCGTTATCTAACCAGGGAATATTGGTCGGTTTCATAGACCAAGATTCAGAATCCAAACCTGCTAAAATCACAATATTAGCGGATTGCCCAAACGCATCACTTGGAGAACATATCTCAACATTTGCACATTTAATCCTCAGTGCGTTATTGTGCTCATTAGAGGTTACAAGCTTAACTAAATCGATAAAATTCAACCCGGCTTGAATTGCTAAATCTTGTTCTAAGTCAATAGCGTATAGCTTGTTTTTTAGTGCTTCCACAGCAAAAATACAGTTGTTAAAGCGAGCATCGTCGGCCATCATTGTGGTCCAATCTATACTTTCAATCAGTACATCAAGCAGATTTATTGGTGATTCAAGAGGTTCGATTAAAGGCAACTTATCGCCGCTATAACATCCTTCAAGTTTGGGGATTTCGAAATCGATATCCGCAACAATATTCCACAAATTGATTATGTTTGCTAACCACCACTGCGTCTCCTCTTGCTTGATTGCCATACTATCATCAAAATCACCTATTTGTTGATGAGATTTATCTAAGGTTTTACACCAACGTTCAGCAGCCCCTGGGCCGCCTAATACGTGAAAACTTCGAGAGATTTTTTCTAAAATCTCGGTATGTGGACGAGGTAATAGTTCGGGATTTGTCGGATGAGTTAAATCGAAATTGATGAAAATGTTGGCGCTATTGGCAAATCGTCGCAACCTTTCAAATGACCATGCTTCAAGACCGCTAGCAAGTTGTAAATGATAAATCAATTCTTGAATCAGTGGCTCTTGACTAATTGCGTGTTCTTTATTGGCATTGTAAATTCCCAACTGCCGCAGCATCTCTTGCCATCTGTGGGCTCTATTTTGTAAATCTGCATCGATGATTAATATCTTGTCTTGTGGAATAATAGATAGACTATCAAGAAGGTTGGTTGTAGCAGCTATTATGTGTCCAGAATGTTCAACAACAACTTTGTGATATTGCGATGTTCTTTGTTCAGATATGCTTGAACGCCACGGTGAGTCGTGATCTACTTGTTCAACTTCATGAAATGGAACCCATGCTGGCAAATCCGATTGGCTACACCACTTGACATCTTGCAAATATGCGCCGCTATATCCTAATCTAAATTTACCAGGATTGCACAACTGATGAATTGGAATATGTTGGGAAATCTTGGAGAAAATATCTCTCTCTATCTCGCTAAATTCCGGCGGGTGATCAAGAATAATTATGCCGCTTAATTCACGTAGACTGAACGGTAGATTGTCTCCATCAATGCTATCCAGTAACCGGTTCAATTGATGCTGCATTAAATCTGGATGGGTTCTTTGGGATGATTTTTCGATTGAAAGCAAGGCATTTCTAAACTCCTTGACTCCAGGGTCTGAATCCCATGGAGGTATTGTTGAGAGTTTAGCTATCTCTTGGTGTAATTGTAATAGTCTGAGGGGTTTACCAATCCCCCATTTCTTCCCAGTTATGTGCAATAGGGGAAACTTGCCTTTGGCCGCCCTATTTACGCATTCTTGATGGACTTTGTAGAGGAGGACGCTATCATCGTCAAATACGTTAGGTTGACGAAAATCGGTAAGCAGTGCACGGATTAGGCGCTTAATTGTTAGATGCTTTGATGAGTCAATAGCAGAATTTATTCTTGATAATTCATTGAGAGTAGCTTGACGAGATGTTTCACTGGGATATAGAATCAATAAATTGCTACCAAGACTATCTGATAACGACCTTTGTAGCCAATGTGGCATCAACATGCCGCTAGGGGTCGATTCAATGGTAATACTATGTAATGAATTTACCACATTTGAACCCCCGTACATATTGGCAGATTAGCGACAGTTATTGAAAACTGTTGTAAAAAAGATGCTATAACATGTTAAAATAACTGCAAAACAAACCGCAGATGGATTCAAAGCAATTTGTTCGATGGGTCAAACATGCGAAGAGTTGCAGCGATTACCGTCATTTGTCTAATTCTAGCCATGGGAATACCGTCAACAAATGCTAAACCTGCCGAGCCAACTAATACTGGTGCTGTATTTGGTGGCCAACATACGCCAATTGACAATTATTCTCAACAGGTTAGTCAAATAGATGATTTGCCAGCTATTGCTGAAGATTTCACTGCCACATGGTGTACAAATTGTCTGAAGGCCGAAGAAGTTCTTGATGACCTTGAAACTGAAGGGTTAGTTCAAAAATATGAATTCCACCGCTCTCCCGATTATGAGGACCCATTGGGGGATGATTTTGCATCAGCATATGTTACTGAAAGATACGGTGAAAATTTACCTCCATTAGTTGCTTTCAATGGAACTGTCAAAAAACATGGAACGCTACCTGATTCCGATTCTTTAGAAAGCGATTATCGTGCGATGATTGCAACTCCGTTGAATATGGGTAGCGGAAACTCAACATTCTCTTGGACACCAAAAGCTATGTGTAATTGTGACATACCAGATGATTTTGGAATTATTTCTTGGAGTCTTGATTTGAATATGTCTAATTATCCAGATTCAACTCTTAATGTAAATGCGTGGTTTGTTGAAGATAGTGCTGAGTTTGCTGATGGCGGCAATGGTGCCGGAGTATACCACGACATCGTTAGAAATATGACCGATTTAGGTTCTGATTTATCGGGAACTGCTACAATAAAAATCCCGCCGGCACACGACGGAAATGACCTTGAAGTTCATCTTGTGTATATCATGAATTTACCTGAGCCAATTACCGAAAATGAGCCCCCGACTACTGACTCGGAAAAAGATGATGATTCGTTACCTGGCTTTACAGCCTCATTTGCTATTATAGCAATCGCAAGTGCAGCAATATTTGCTCGACGTGAATGATTTAATTTGCTAATTGGGCGAATACATCGATTACTTGCTCGATATCTTCATCCGTAACATGTAGATGAATAACTGCTCTAACTGCAGTAGGACCAACATCTAACACGTCAATACCGTTATTGGCTAATTCTTGCATTAATTTCTGCGCACCCATGTCACTGTCGATATATACCATATTAGTCTCTACAGAATCTAAATTGATATTGAAACCATTCATTTTACTAATACTGTTCGCAAGGTGTAATGCTCTTTTGTGATCATCTGCTAATCTCTCAATATTATGTTCTAATGCAAACAAACCGCAGGCTGCTAAAAACCCTGATTGGCGCATTCCGCCACCAAACAATTTCCTCCAACGACTGGCTTTTGCAATAAATTGCTTAGAGCCAACCAACAAACTACCAACTGGCGCACCTAGCCCTTTAGACAAACAGATCGATACTGAATCAAAATCTCTTAGCATCCTCTTTACGGGTGTATTCGTCTTTACTGATGCATTGAATATTCGTGCGCCATCCATATGGATTGCGCAATCGTGTTCGTGTGCGGTCGCTGCAATTGCATCAAGAGTCTCTTGTGAATAACATGTGCCGCCGCCGCGATTAGCCGTATTCTCTACACAGACCAAAGTACCATCAGGATAATGTCCTAAACTACCTTCTGCTTTACGTATTGCTTTGGCAACTGATTGTGGAGTTAATTGACCCTTTTGACCGTCGATAAGTGCTACTGAAACTCCCGATAATGCAGCATAACCTCCACCTTCATATTGGTAAATATGGCTAGTTCTCTCCATTACAATCTCGTCTCCAGGAGAAGTATGTGCTCTAATTGCAATAGCATTAGACATGGTTCCAGATGGTACGAATAAGGCATCTTCCATCCCGCACATTTGAGCAATCTTTTCTTCTAATTCCCTGACTGTTGGGTCGTCTTGTAAAACATCATCGCCAACCACCGAAGACATCATCGCTTCCTTCATCGCCTGAGTAGGTTGAGTTACGGTGTCGCTGCGAAGGTCGATTCTATCCAAATTATACTCTCGCATGGTGTTTCCAAATGGCCATCATTGATGAAATAGGCGGATTTCATAGAAGTTTCAAATGCCCAGTTAATTGTTCTAACTTTTCTTCATCATCCGGTCCAAAAGCAATTACTGTAAGCGAGCCACTAGGGATTTGTGTTTTGCCAGCATCGTTTATTCTAATCGTTTGAATGCCAATGGATTTTGCTTCGTTCTCCAAATCGATTAAGTCATCGTAATTTGTTTTCAAGCAGACTTTTTTTTGTCCGGATTTCAACCAAGAATCAAGTGTAGAGGGGGATTTTTCACCAGCTTTCATAGTAGCAGATACAGATGCATGGCCTGCCTGAGCGGCGATTTTGCCTTTGCCCATCTTTAGATCATTATTGATTACTAATACTAGTTTTACTGGACTGTCGATAAATCCTGAGGTTATCCTTGGTGCTGTTAATCTATGAATGAAGGAGCGCAGACCCAAAAAAACACATCCATTAATACGGCTTAAGTTCGCTAGTTAGAGCGTCAATACTACTTTTTGGTGCTGGGCCAATACCAAGCACGGTTATTGTTCCAGGTGGAAGTTCAGTATGGCCAGCATCCTTAATCAAATGAGTGATTAAACCTGCTGACTTTGATTTACCCATCAGTAATTTTAACGACTCAAGGTCGTTTATTGCCAAACAAATTTTCCGACCTCCATTTGATTGCCAGCGCTCCATTAATCTAGGCTCGGTTTTTTTAGCAGTTAATGAACAGTTTACCGCTGCATGGGAACATTGTACAGCCAATTTACCAGGAGATAATTTCAGATCTTTTCTGACTATCAAGGCCATCGAAGGACCATCATGTTCTCGTGACATATCCATCGACTACTTTTTGCTCAATTTCTTCCAATGATTGGAATTTGGCTATTGAATCACTAAACCATGTGCCAAACCAAGCTGCCATGGTTAGATTGCCAAGCGCATGGAGTAAATCATAAGGAATTCCATTGAGTAGATAAATCATAAAACCACTGAATGACACAGTTCCAAGCACGCTTAAAGACGCAATAAAACCGAACAAAAATGCAGTTGCTATAGCATAAAGATAGGTCTTACCCAACTGCAGCTTTTCATTGACTATAATGTTTGAAAATGCCCCAATTATTGCTACTACTGACCAGCCAATTGCTTGATACAAAGTCCATATTCCATCACCAATAATGAAATTAGAAATCATGGTAACTAAAACTGCGAAGGCAACTCCTCTTCGAGCTCCAAGTTGGGCGCCAACAATCAATGCTGCGACTGTTACCGGCTGAATATTTGGCAGCGGAACCATAACAACTCTAAGCAATGATATACTTGCTACAAGGGTAATGAAAGTAAGGATATTTGGGGCTTTTCGCATATCGGGTGAGGCTAACATCCAAAATGCCAAACCAAGTAGAATTACGTCAATAACCAATCCAGTAACTGGTCCGAGAACCGGCCCGTGGATGCCATATGACTGGAACATGCCTAGCCCTAGAGGTTGAATGTCTTGAGCATTGCCTAAATTAGAGTTGATTCCATACCACTATACTATCTGATTCAAGTTGGCTGTATTCAGCAGATACGGTGCCTGGCTGACCATTGACAGTATATTCCCAGCCTTCCCCTGCAATATTGTCGATACTAACTACGTATTTACCGAGGCTACTGTCAATTATTTCGATATCCATGCCTTGTTCAATCGCTGCTGCTTGAGTCAACTGTAGAACATTATCATGACCAAATAATCCACCAGTGACTACGGAATTATCTTGAAACTGAAAAACGATTACTTGTGTCCCTAGCCATTCCTCTGGCCAAGCCTCATTCCAAGCCTCTGATGCCGGTACATCTTCATTGATTAGGTCGTCCCATTCTTGAATTATATGTTCGAAGGTAAAGTATAGCAGAATTGTGCAGAACAATATGAAAAATTTGAATGCTGATTGGAATCTTTCCCTAAGCAGTTGAATGCTAGTAGTAGATATCAAAATTAAAGCAAAAAGCATCACGAGAATTGTTGGCCAATCAGTATCATCATTATTTTCTTCGACGGTTATATCAAAACTACTCGTCAATAGTTTCAAATTTGCATTATCATTAACCAATAGCATGTATTTCTCATCGTCTATGATCCACGATTCGATACCTGCTGTACCATACCAATCATCATCATAATTGGCAAGACCAAGGGGGTTCAATTGGCCTTCACTCGATATCTCAAACTGCCCATACCCTCCCTCAAACGTATTCTGTGGCAACATTATTTTGTCAAACACGTTTGAGATTTCGCCATTGGAGTGAAACGTTTCATAATCAATAACAGAACACTGATTTTGGCAAGAAATCGACATTAGGTTTTGGGAATCAGTCGTTATAATATAATCTTGGAATACTTTAGGTACTCCTGGGCCATAGCCCGAATTTACTATTGCTGTAGACTGGTTAGAGGTGGTATTAAATTGATAAATTGTGCTCCCACTATTCGTTTGAAGATGAATTAATAGATTATTATTAGACAAACTTACTGGTGCATGGCGGAGTTTTCCTTCTGCGATAAAATGACTGTTGACACTTTGCTGGTTCACAGACCATAGCCTACCATCTTCATCGCCAATC
>JAKUNX010000040.1 GCA_022451835.1 Candidatus Poseidoniaceae archaeon | reverse complement strand
TAGAAGCAGTTAGAAAAAGACCAGGCATGTATATCGGCGATCCACATGATGGCTCGGCTTTGCATCATTGTATTTGGGAAGTAGTCGACAACTCTGTCGATGAACATTTAGCCGGGTTCAATAATAAAATCGAAGTAGATATCAACCCAGGAGGTAGTCTTTCAGTTCGTGATTTCGGCAGAGGTATTCCAGTTGGCATGCATGAAGAATACAAAATATCAGCAGCAGAAGTAATCATGACAAAGTTACATGCCGGTGGAAAGTTCGACAATAGTTCATACAAAGTTTCAGGAGGATTGCATGGAGTTGGCGTTTCAGCAGTTAACGCAGTTTCTGAGTGGATGAAAGTCACAATCCATAGAGATGGAAAAATTCACGAGCAAATGTACGAGAAAGGCGTGCCAGTATCACCTCTGAGTATTGTTGGAGAATGTGAGGATACAGGCACTCAAATCACGTTTAAGCCAGATTTAAGCATATTTACTAACATTGTCGAATTTGAGTTTGAGCAAATTGATACAAGGTTAAAGGAAACAGCATTTCTAAATGCAGGACTTGAGATTGTCATATCTGATAATCGTAGCGATGAAGCACATGTTAGCGCTCATATCTATGAAGGAGGAATCAGTGAGTTTGTTTCACAAATAAACAGTCATCGCCAAGTCCTACATAAAGATGTAATTCTAATAACAGGAGAAAGGGAAATTGAAGCAGGTACTGTTTCGATTGATTTAGCTCTTCAATGGTCTGATGCCTTTAGTGAATCTATTCTTTGTTACACTAACATAATCAGAAACAAAGACGGAGGAACTCACTTGTCAGGATTACGTGGCGCACTAACTAAGAGTGTAAATTCTTACGCCAAGAAAAAGAACCTTCTGAAAGGCGACTCACTATCAGGTGAAGATGTTAGAGAGGGTTTGGCAGCAATTGTTAGCGTAAAGCACCCTGACCCATCATTTTCTTCACAAACCAAAGATAAGTTAGTTAGTAGTGAAGTTTCAAGTATTGTAGAAACCGTGGTGTATGAAAAATTAGGAGAATACTTTGAAGAGAATCCGTCGATGGCGAAATTAATTGTTGACAAAGCAGTACTTGCATCCAAAGCAAGAGAAGCCGCCCGTAAGGCTAAAGATTTGACACGTAGAAAAGGTGTTTTGGAAGGCGGCGGTTTGCCAGGTAAACTAGCAGATTGTCAATCTAGAGATCCAAATGAGTGCGAAATTTATCTTGTAGAGGGTGATTCTGCTGGAGGTTCTGCAAAGACAGGCAGAGATAGAAGAATACAGGCTATTTTGCCTCTTAGAGGTAAAATTTTGAACGTTGAGCGCCAAAGAAGGAATGTTGCCAAAGTATTCCAAAACAACGAGATTCAGACTATAATTAGGGCATTTGGAGCCGGAGTCGGTAATGATGAAGAAGATGAAAGCTCATTTAATCCGGAAAAACTGCGTTATAGAAAAATAATCATAATGACTGACGCAGATGTCGATGGCGCTCACATTAGAACATTGATGTTAACATTCCTTTGGAGATTCATGAAACGTGCTATTGTTGAAGGCTATGTTTACATTGCACAACCTCCACTGTATCAAGTATCAAAAGGAAGGAATAGTAAGTACGCGTTTACTGATGAAGAGAGAGATAACATAATCGAAGAAATGAAAGTTGACAATCCTAATGCAAAGATTGGTATCCAAAGATACAAGGGTCTTGGAGAAATGAATCCCGAACAATTATGGAACACTACAATGAATCCAGAAACTAGAACTATGCTTAAAGTAACAGTTGCTGATGCTGAAGACTCCGATAGGATGTTCGAGATTCTGATGGGCGAGGACGTCCCTGATAGAAGGCAATTTATTGAGAAACACGCAAAGGAGGTGACCAACCTTGACATCTGAAGAAGAAAATAATGTTGAAGAAGACGGCCAGGCAACGGTTCAAGGAAACCTACTTAATCAACCATTAAATGAAGAATTAAAGACTTCTTATATCAATTATGCAATGTCAGTAATTATTGGTAGAGCTCTTCCCGATGCTAGAGATGGCCTAAAACCAGTCCATCGAAGAGTTTTGTATGGTATGCATGAAGGAGGCCATACTTCTGATAAGAAATTTAGCAAATCTGCTCGTTCTGTTGGAGAAGTTATGGGTAAATATCACCCACATGGTGATCAATCAATCTACGATACCATGGTAAGAATGGCTCAAGATTTCTCTCTGAGGTATCCTTTGGTTGATGGACAGGGTAATTTTGGCTCAATTGACGGAGATCCTCCAGCAGCAATGCGTTACACTGAGAGTAGACTAGACAAAATTTCAAAACACATGCTAGAGGATATTGACAAGAAAACAGTTGACTTCCAAGCCAATTTCGATGATTCGGAGCAAGAACCAACAGTACTCCCATCTAGATTGCCAAATTTAATTCTCAATGGTAGCGATGGTATTGCTGTAGGGATGGCAACACGTATACCACCTCACAATTTAACCGAAGTGGCAGGAGCAGTAAATCTTCACGTAAATACCATTATCGAGGAAGGTGTAGATTCAGATGAAATGCCAAGTATTTCTATAGAAGAGTATATGGAGCACGTAAAAGGTCCTGATTTCCCAACCGGAGCTGGCATCCACGGTATAGATGGAATCTTTGACATGTATTCTGGTGGCAAGGGTAGATTCCATGTTAGGTCAAAATGTGATGTATTAGATGATTCAAACGGTAAGCGTATTATCATTCATGAGATTCCATATCAAGTCAAGAAGGCAGATATGTTAGTACATATTGCTGACTTGGTAACCAAAGGCACTGTTATCGGAATAAGAGATATTCGTGATGAATCCTCTAAAGAAGGAATCAGAGTTGTAATCGAGGTGAAGAATAATGCTGATCCAAATGCAGTGCTAAATCAGTTGTACAAATCCAGTAGATTGCAAGAATCTTATTCGGCAAACATGATGGGAATTCTTGATGGAAGGCCAGTTCTGTTAACGTTGCCAGTAATGCTTCATACTTATGTTAAACATAGAGAATCGGTAATTGAACGAAGAGCCAAATTCGAATTAGAGAAAGCAGAATCAAGAGCACATATTTTGGAAGGTCTTGTCAAAGCACAAGATAGAATTGATGATGTTATTGAGGTAGGGAAAGGTAGCGCATCTAGAGAACAATTTGAGAGCGTGCTAAAGGGAGAAGAAACATTCCCAGGAATTGCGCCTTTTGATTTTACTGAACCTCAAGCAAAGGCAATTGCTGAGAGAAGACTTTACCAATTAAGTAGATTAGATGTTGAAAAAGTTCAAAATGAATATTCAGAATTACAGGAAAAAATAGCAGATTTGAATGATATAATTTCCTCACGACTTCGAAGGCTAACCATATTATTGGATGAACTAAATGATATGGTTGAAAAGCACGGGGATGAGAGAAGATCATACATTGACCCCATGCCGCTATCAATGGATAGAGAAGATCTGATTGAGGAACGTGCTATTGCTATTACTTTGAGTGAAGATAATTACATTAGACATCTACCAGTTGAAGCATTTAGAGTGCAAAACAGAGGTGGAAAAGGCCTCAAGGGCGTTACTACCAAAGAAGAAGACACACCACAATTAATTATCACTTGTTTTAGTAAAGACAGATTACTAATCTTTACCGACCAAGGCAGAGTATATGGCTTGAAAGCTTGGGAGACGCCACTCGGCAGTAGATTGTCTAGAGGTGGCCATATCCGAAATTTACTAGAGAGTCTTAGAGATGATGAAAACATAGTATCTATCTTGCCTGTAAGCAAAGATTTGTTAGAGAATCCAGCAGGTAACTACTTGTTGTTTGCTACTAAAAAAGGTCTGATAAAGAAAACTAAACTTGAGGAATATGTTAGAATTAATCGTAATGGAAAGTATGCCTTGAGATTCAAACTCGATGGCGATACATTGGTTAATGTTAGGTCTGGAACAGACGTATCGGATATAGTGATGATTTCAAGTACAGGATTTGCCAGTAGGTTTGCCTGTTCAGCGATTAGGGCATCAGGCAGAGTTTCAGGTGGCGTTTATGGAATTAAAACAGGAGACAGGAAAGGTGCAGATGGGGGGCATGTAATTGCAATGATTGCCACACATAATCCCGAAACTAACATTTTGACAGTTACCAAAAACGGAATGGCAAAGCGTAGTAGACTTGGTACTGCAGAAAGATTACCGATTTTGAATGAAGATGGTTCTCATAAACTTCACAAAGAAACGAATGAGCCGTTATTCAAAACAGATGGTTACAGGAAAACGAGGCCCGGGGCAAAAGGAGCTTTCACTATGAATATCGATTCGGATGATGAAATTATTTCTGCAAAACATATACCAGACCTTGGAGATAATTTGTTTATATTGACTAAGAAAGGTATGATGATAAGGATTGTTGCAGGACAAACCAAAGATACCAAGACCAAGAAATCTAAAGGCACAAGAATTATGGAATTAAGAAATAAAGCAAGAGATGGCTTTACAGATGAAATAATTTTTACTGCAAGATTGCCTGCAGAATTACTTGAAGAAGATCAATTCGACGAAATAGATGCCGATGGTGATGGAGTAATTAGTAGAGAAGAATTTGAGGCTGCTCAACAATCTGGCTCACTTGAGGAAGAATGAATTTAATATCGACGGATTCAAATTCAATAACATATGTGGTTAACCCAACCGAAGCGTTGTTGGTGGTAAAATGGATACAAGCAAATTGATTTACGACTGGAACATTATTGATTACGAAATAAATCGTAATCCTGCTAATCACCCACATGGTGTTTGGTTTGATGATGAAACCTTGAGAGATGGTTTACAAAGTCCAAGTGCAAGAAATCCAACAATCGATGAGAAAAAAGAATTATTGACTTACATGGAGAAATTAGGTATTCAAAAAGTCGATTTGGGATTGCCAGGAGCTGGACCTTTCCATCGAGAACATATTAATTCAATGCTTTCTCATATAATCGATAATGATTACCAAATAAGGCCAGGTGCTGCTGTTAGGACATTAATGCATGACATCGAGCCATTGGTCGAAATGCAAGAAAAACATGGAATTCAAATACAAGCATCAGCATTCCTTGGTACCAGTCCAATCCGTCAATATACTGAAGGTTGGACAATGGAAAAACTCATTTCCACTATGGAAAAAGCAGTTTCCTACGCAGTTGAAAATGATGTTCCAGTGATGTTTGTAACAGAAGATACTACTAGATCCAATCCAGATGATGTTAGAGCAATATATCAAAGAGCAATGGAATTAGGCGTTAGAAGGCTGTGCGTTTGCGACACATGTGGGCATGTAACGCCTAATGGTGTCAAGAAATTACTCAATTTTGTTGATGAGGAAGTTATCAAGGATGGCGGGTACAAGAGAAATGAAATCGAAGTTAATTGGCATGGTCATCAGGACCGTGGATTAGGCGTTGCTAATAATATTGCAGCGGTTGAAGCAGGTGCGGATGTGATTCATGGTACCGCTTTAGGTGTTGGAGAGAGGGCAGGAAATGCACCTCTTGACCAAACCTTGGTAAACCTAAAATTGATGGGTGTTATTGATAATGATTTGACATTACTTGATGAATATATGAGGACAGCAAACAAATACATTGAAGTCCCATTGCCAAGAAATTATCCAGTATTCGGAGAAGATGCTTTTGAGACAGGAACTGGAGTTCATGCCTCGGCAGTTATTAAGGCCATGAGAAAAGGTGACGATTGGCTTGCAGACAGAGTATATTCTGGTGTACCTGCTGGTGATTTTGGTCTAAAGCAAGTAATTAGAATTGGCCACATGGCAGGTCGTTCAAATATTATCTGGTGGTTAGAACAAAATGGCTATGATGTAACAGATGAACTAGTTGCACATCTGTTTGAAGTTGCCAAATCACAAAGAAGAAACATGTTGGATAGCGAAGTAGAGTCTGCAGTTAATCAATTTTTGAATCAATAATTACTCAAATTCTTGGTATGTATCGAGATTTTTTTGATTTGAGACAGAGTTAACCCATTCACTATCAACGCTACCTCCACTCCATTCACCGTCCAATGCAACTTCACTAACATCAACTTCTTCTCTCCATGAAGGTTTTTCATCAGAGCCACAAACAATGAACTGGCCACTAGAATTTATTTGCTCCTCTAGTAACGAAATGTGTTTTGAGACAGGTAAGAAATGACCAACTGGCATACCAGAAGCAGTAAAAGGGTTAGTTGCAGCACCAATCAGTAGGCCATCTTCAGGTGCAACAATATCTACTGTAAGTCCCGGGGTTGCAGGGTCGGAAATAGTAGCAATGACTTCACCTTCTCGCATAACCGAGCCAGCAGATACAAACATATCCAACAATCCGCCTTCGCCAGCCCTTAACCATCTTGATCCACTTGCCAACATCCTAAATCTAGGTCTATTTGGAGTGCCAGGTATCATTCTAAGCGACCTAAGAACGTTTAATACGCCATGAATAGCAACTTTTACGGTAGCATTGTCGATTAAATTAGCACCTCCCCCCTCATATGTTATTGCAGGTATATCTTGTTCATTTGCTGCTTTACGTAGCGACCCTGAAGGTGCTTTAGAATCTAGTAATATTTCGATACCAAATGCTTTAGCTAATATATTTGATCCAGCATGTGCTAAATCTACTCTTAATTGAGGCATATTCGATCTACCTTTTGCTGCACTGTGAAGGTCAATGATAGCATCACTATCAGCAAGTAAGTATTTCCATACTTGGGCTGCAACCCTTCTTGTCGTTGAGCCTTTAAAATCTCCAGGGAAATTTCTATTCAAGTCTCTACCATCTGGAAAGTACCTAGATTTACCACGGTATCCTGGTAGATTTACAACAGGTACTATTCGTATTGTTCCAGCTAGTTGCTTAGGATCCAAACTCTTTCCAATATCGGTAAACGAATTTGAAAGCAAGTGCGTACAAGCTGAAGCACCAGTTAACTCATCACCATGTATTCCACCCAAGATTGTAATTGTAGGACCTGGTCTAACACCATGTAATACAGTTACAGGTATCGGCCAAGGGTCTCCAAGGTCAACTTCAAGCAATGGTAAAGAAATAGTTCTTAATGTACCAGTTTTGATGGTTTTGCGAAATAATTTGATATTTCCCCAATTAGCGCTTCTATCCCATTCAGGGCGGTCTTCAGTTTTATGTGCATTAAGTGCCTCTTGAATTGCCATTTTTCGACGTTTTGGCAATTCATGAGCCAGCCTAACTTTTTTCTTTTTGACCTTTTTCCGGTCGCCCATGAACTCGGGAAGGGCTCCTTATCAATGAATGATGCGATTGATGAAAAATTAATCGCAAGTAACAAAGACAGTCTCATAATAGACGTATTATGGCAGAAAGATGCGTTCAACATGAATACGCTCCAAACTCAATATGTTTTGGTTGTGGGCCAGCAAACCTTGATGGCTTGAGAATTGAAAGTCACAGAATAGATAACGGATTATTATTAGAATATCTTCCAAATGAGTCTCATCAAGCATTTCCTGGAATGATTAATGGAGGAATAATAGGGACTTTGTTAGATTGTCATGGGAATTGGACAGCAGCTATTGCATTGATGGATAATAATAATCTTGAAGAGCCACCTTGTACAGTAACAGCATCTTATTCAGTTAATTTGAGAAGACCTACTCCTCTGGGTGAGAAACTAATCATAACAAGTCAAATTGAAGAGATTGATGGTGACAAAGTAAAAGTTGACTTATTATTGGAAGCAAATGGCAAGGTTTGTGCAAGTGGTAAAGGACTATTTGTTGCAGTAAAAGAAGGCCATCCGGCTTATCATAGGTGGAATTGAATAAATGGTCAAACCGAATAATTCTCAAAAAGTTCAACTCGACAATTTGAGAATACTGGTAATTGAAATAATGCAAGATATGGATGTATGGAAAGATCATGAACTGGATGCTTTATACAATCTCAAACTTGGAGTGTTAAGAAAAAACGCCACGCAAAGACATGGGGTTACAAAGTGGCAAAAAGGAGTAAAAGAAAGCGAATTAAGTTTTGAAACGCTAGACTCAATCGAACTTCATCCTGAATTATTAAATCCACAATGGAATGCTTATGCAGCATTTGTCTTACACCATGAATTTATTCATGCATTAGGATTTAGACATCATGATTCATTGTTTAGAAAATTAGAATATTCTTGGCCAGGCATCAATGCTGGAGAAATAGGACCAAAATTTACCGAATTTTTACGAAGAAAAACCGCAAAGTGGCTTTGGATTTGTAATGATTGTAATTCAGAATTTCCTCGTAAAAAGCCTAGTAATGGCAAATATAAGTGTAGAAAATGTATGACTACTCTAGTTGATGTCAAATTAAAATGAGACTACTTTTTTGATTTACTTTTTTTAGCCTTTTTCTTAGCAGATTCAATTGCATCCTCCGCATCCATATCTGCTTCTTTAGCAGCCTTGGTAATCATTGACTTTTCTTCTTCAGATATCTCTCCATCTTTAGCAGCTGACTTCACTGCAGCCTCAACATTCATTACAGCTGCTTCTTCATCAGATATTCCAAGTGCAGTCTGGAATGACTTAAGCTCATTCAATTCTTCTTCGGTAATAACGCCGTCTGACCAAGCGGAATCATATGCTTCTAGTAAGAAGTCTCTGTACGCACCTGGATTGAGTAAAACATCTCTAATCAGTCCATGATTAGGTCCAGATTCAATAGATTCAGACATCTCTAAAATTGCGATTGATCTTCTTACTTCCTTGACTGCCATGTCTTTAAGGCCGTGTCCAGCCCAAACTGCTCCTGCAGCAACAACTGCTGCAGCAAACCATCTCATGATGTTTTCATCCACTAGGTCACCGGGCTCAATCAAGTGGAAAATTCCCAGTACTGCCATAGCAGCACCACACATAACCTCAACCCAATCGTTTAGGTCTGGTTCGTCATCAAAAACAGATAGTCTTTCCTCGACTATGGAATCCATGTCGTCGCTCATGATGGTAATGCAGTAATCGAAAGGTCTTATTGATGTCGGAGTCAAATTATCAAGCGTTGTCCTTTTGGACTATTGGCAACACACCCGTTACATGGCAGGCAAAACAATGTCAATCATAGACTTAGATCTGCCAGATAATGTGGGTCAATTTTTTGTTAGTGAATGGGGTATAGAGAGACTTCATCCACCGCAAGCAGAGTCAATGAAACCAATTTTTTCGGGAATTAATGCATTGATTGCAATTCCGACAGCAAGTGGTAAATCGTTAATTGCCTATATTGCTATTTTACGAAAATTATTGCTTGAAGATGTTGGTTCTAAGGCAGTATATATTGTTCCATTGAAGGCACTTGCTAGCGAAAAATATGAAGAATTATCACAATTAGGTAAAGCCCTTAATCTAACAATTGGTCTTGGAATTGGTGATTCAACTTCAGAGGCAAAAAAAATCGATGAATGTGATATTTTGGTTTGTACTTCTGAGAAATTAGATTCAATAATTAGAAACCGTTCTGAAACAATGTCAAGAGTTTCAATAATTGTAGCTGATGAATTCCATTTGATGAATGATTCAAATAGAGGCCCAACTTTGGAAATAAATCTTACCAAACTGAGATATCTAAAACCTACAGCTCAGATTATTGCTTTATCGGCAACAGTAGGAAATTGTAAAGATTTAGCAGCATGGTTAAACGCAGAATTGATTATGTCTAATTGGCGACCAGTTGCCCTTGAGTATAGCACTTTTCATGACCTGCATTTGGAACCGAGATTGGTTCAATCATCAGCACTATCTTCTCAACCTAGTGAATTAAAACCTCCTAGAGATTTGCTAGGACCTAAATCACATCCAACATGGGTGGCATTGAATGATTCAATAGATGAAGAAGGTCAATTATTGATTTTTGTTGGAACTAGAAAAAGTGCAGAATCAGAAGCATTAAAATTGTCCAAAAGAGTAATTAAAAAATTATCAAAAACCAATCCAGAAAAACTAGAAGATTTACAATCATTAGCCTCTTCTATAGAGGGTGGACGTCAGTCTGCAATGGCTGATAAATTAGTTGAATGTCTAAAAGGAGGTACAGCATTTCATCACGCAGGATTAACTCATGGTCAAAGGAAAGCAATTGAACGCGCATTCAAAGATGGCAGAATATCCTGTCTAACTGCGACTCCTACATTGGCAGCTGGAGTAAATTTACCAGCTAGAAGGGTATTGGTTAGAGATATTAAACGATGGGATGATGGTATGAGTAGGCCTTTGCCAGTTATGGAAGTTAGGCAAATGTTAGGTCGAGCAGGCCGCCCTAATTATGATGATTACGGTGAAGCATGGGTGTTGTGCAAAGGTACAGATGGATGGGAATTAGCAGATATGGTAAGTGAAAAGTATTTTTTCGGAGAGGTAGAACCGATAATATCAAAATTATCTGGCGAGCCTGCGCTTAGGACTCATATTTTGTCCATAATTTCTACAGGTGGAATTCAACATAGGGGAGAAATTGGTGATTTTCTAGAGTCTACATTTTTAGGTTATTCAACTCCCAAACCGATTCTAAATGAAAAAATAGATCAAACAATAAATTGGTTGATTCAAGAACGCTTCATTCGTAAATTAGGTCTTGATGAGGAATATATTAACAAGCGTGCAGATTCAATCATTGATGATTCTGATGATTGGGATGATACTATTCCTTTGTGGGCTTCAGCAGCAAAAAATATTCCAGGAGTTGAGTTTTATGATAGTTCTCCCAAGGATTTACCAATTAGGAAATCCGCTCATATGAAGCCAGAATTTGGATTTAGTTTGGCTTCTAATCTAAATAATTCAGGAGCTTGGCATCAAGGGCATGAATCAAATGCAGATGGTATGAAATATGAAGCAACTGCTATGGGTGAAAGAATAACTCAGTTGTATTTAGACCCTCTTTCAGCATCAGTAATTAGAACTGGATTGAGAAGAGCAGTTAGAAGAATGGTTAAGGAAATTGGTCCTGTGACCAATTTTGGATTGTTGCATTTAGCGACTTCAACACCAGATTTTATGTCCTTATGGGCAAAAAATTCAGATATGGATGTTAATTCAAAATTATGGCTAAAAACAAATTCAGTAGAGGAAGAGTTATTGTCAGATTCAAATTATGATGAGATGCTACTTTCAAATGTAAAATCAGCATGGATGGTTGAAATGTGGACTTTAGAAGATGGCATACGTTCTATAGAGAAAGAGTTAGATGTAAATCCTGGAGATATAAATTATCGTGTAGATATAATGGAATGGCTACTACATGCATCCAGAGAAATAATTTTGACTGATGATGTTTTTTCTGATGAACAAATGATTGAGATTGCCGAGATAGTTAAGTTACTAGATGTCCTAAGATTAAGGGTTAGACACGGATGTAAGGAAGATCTGCTCTCTTTGGTGAATATTCCTAATGTTGGAAGAATGAGAGCAAGAGAGTTATCCAAAATGGGAATTAGGACACCAAATGATGTTGCAAATATGACTAGAAAACAGATTTCAGAGGTTTTGAAAATGAGAGGCTGGGGTCCTCAATTACTGGATAAAATAATTCTTGAAGTGAGTAAAGTATTAACAAAGTCGGCTAAAAAACCATCTAAATTAAGGCAGGACGACATACCTTTAGATGATGAAAATAAGGCGGATTATTGAAAAAGTAATAATTTTAGCATTAATCATGGAGATGCCGAAATTCCCTTGTTTCAAGGTAGATATCTCTAATTGTAAAGATGATTTAATAGATCAATTTTTAGAAAAAAGGCCTAGTCAAAATTGGTTATTACTGGCTGAATATGCAGCTCAATCAGAGCAGCAATTGTGGACCGCATGGTTATTATCTCAACGTTCATTTATTAGAAATCGGGCTCTTGCTAGGTCTATTGATGCAGAATTTTTGCGTTACATGGCGGGAACTCATCATGTATCTGAAGCCTTCAAAAAAGCTGGAATTAGTTTGACGCAAAAAATGGCTTGGATTATTCACTTACCAGATTACGAAATAAAAGAAGATGAAATTTATCCGAAAGTTGATCTGGAAAAGTCTAGCCAAACATTGAACACATTGGTAGATGATTTAGGAATGTCACGCGCTGATGGAAAGCCAGAAATAACGCTTGAAGGGTTATTGAAATTAGGAATTGATGTGGCAACTATTGATGACAAAACAGAAGATATCATCATTGGATTTACTATTTCTTCTGACTTGAATTCATAAGCAATCTAAAGAAGTATTCAAACACTTCCAACGATTGGGGTGTATATGGTGATTGCAAAGTCTAATGATTCTGACATTACTGGGCGAAGTCATAGGTACTTAGATGTCGATAAAATAAACAAAAGTTTGGACAAAGTAACATCCAATGGCGCAAGTTATGCAGAAGTTCGACTCGTAGCATATACCGACTATTCCGTTGCTATGAGGGACGGAAAGTTAGAGAGAGCTATCCCAGGGCAAGAAATTGGTGCTACGATTAGAGTCCTTGCTGATGGTGCATGGGGCGTTCATTCTACGACAGATATTGCTTCTCTTGAACAACAGATGAATCCAACATTAAAACTTGCACAATCAGTAGCCGCTAGGCGTTCACCAAAAGATCGCCCAATAAAGTTGGCTGAAGTTCCCATCATTGAGGATAGTATTCATTGGACTCCCAAAAAAGACGTAAGAAATACTGAATTGAGCGAAAGATTAGAACACATGAGGTTACTAAATTCATCTGCTTCAGGACATGATAACATAGTCTCAGTAACCTGTGGTTGGCATGATGAAAATATTCACACTGAATTCTTAAGTAGTGAGGGGATGAATCGTACTTGGAGTTTTCAGTGGTCATTGATCAATGGAATGGTAACTGCTAGAGATGGATCTGAAGTGGTATCATACCGTACAAGGTTTGGTGGAGAAGGTGGCTTAGAGTTAATTGAATCATGTGATATTAATGAACTTG
>JAKUNX010000004.1 GCA_022451835.1 Candidatus Poseidoniaceae archaeon | reverse complement strand
CCAGCAAATTAGCAGATGAAATAGGCTATCCAGTTATTATCAAGGCTGCGGCTGGAGGCGGTGGAATTGGTATGCAGATCGTTGAAGAAGCATCTCCATTTGCTAGTGAGCTCAAACTTTGCTTGTCTCGTGCAAAATCTGCATTTGGCGATGAAAGAGTCTTCGTAGAGAAGTATATCCAAGGCGCTCAACACGTAGAGTTTCAAGTGCTTGGCGATGGAAAACGAGCAATACATTTCGGGGAGAGATTTTGTTCAATTCAGAGAAGGCATCAAAAACTTGTTGAAGAAGGTCCTTGGCTAACTGATGAAAAGCGTGCAGAAATAGGTGAATTAGTTTGTAAAGGTGCAGAATCTGTAGGCTACAAAGGGCTTGCAACATTTGAATTTCTAAGGGATGCTAATGGCGACTTCTATTTTTTGGAAGTTAATCCAAGAGTGCAAGTCGAGCACACTGTAACTGAATTAATCACTGGTTACAACTTGGTTGAACTTGGAATTAGAGTAGCACAGGGTGAAGAATTACCACTTAATCAGTCTGACATTAAATGGCGAGGGCATGCGATTCAATGCCGGTTAAATGCAGAAGATCCTAAGGAGTTTGTTCCTAGTCCAGGACGATTATGGGATTGCCATTTCCCATCCGGATTTGGTATAAGATGTGATACACATGCACATCCTGGTTACGAAATGCCAGGCTGTTTTGATTCATTATTAGCAAAACTATTGACTTGGGGCCATGATAGAGATGATGCCATTAGAAGAATGCGTACAGCTCTTGATGAAACTCAAATAACTGGCGTACAACATCTAATCCCACTCCATCGAAGAATAATGGATGAAAAAGACTTTTTGAATCGCGATGTTACTATACAGTATATTGATAATCATCAAGAATTACTAGGATGAGGTGATTACTTTGGATATTCTCATGGTTGGAAGTATTGCATATGATAGCGTGACATCACCGGCCGGGAATGTTGAGAATGCATTAGGAGGTTCAGCAGTATACGCAGGGATTGCAAGTCGTTTTCATGGAAATTATCTCGATCTAGAAAAGATTGGTTTAGTTGGCGTAGTTGGTCAGGATTTCCGCTCCGAAGACATTGCAATGTTGGAATCTCAAGGCTTAGATTTGAGTGGTCTAGAGGTCGCAGAAGGTAAGACATTCCGTTGGGAAGGCTCTTATCATGGAGATATGGGTGTTGCACAAACTCATGATACACAATTGAATGTATTTGGTGATTTTGATCCAAAAGTTCCACCAGAATCTACTGCTCCAAAAGTATTGTTTTGCGCTAATCTTGTACCAATACTTCAATCCAAAGTCCTCCAGCAAGCGAAAGGAACTCGAATATCAATGTTAGATTCTATGAATCTGTGGATTGAGATTGCCAAAGATGATTTGTTAGCGGTTATGCAAAGTGTAGATTTGATAATAATCAATGATGGAGAAGTTAGAATGCTTGCTCAAGATGACAATTTGATTAGAGCATCAAGGGCACTAATCAAGATGGTAGGTTGTCAAACATTAATTATCAAAAAAGGAGAAAATGGCGTTATAGCATTCCATAATGGTGAAATCATTTCATTGCCAGCATATCCAACCGAGAATGTAGTTGATCCTACCGGTTGTGGCGATTCCTTTGCGGGCACAATCGCTGCTTTCTTAGCATCTAATGAAGGCAACATAAGTCGTGATGAATTAAGAGAGGCACTAATTAGGGCAACAGTTACTGCAAGTTTCACGTTAGAATCGTTTGGAACATCAGGTTTGTTAAATTTGACCAATGAACTGTTCAATTCAAGACTTATAGAATTTGAAAGTATTCTAAATTGATTACAAGTCAATTCTTGGTAATCCGCCCTTGCCTGCAGTTGAACTTTTATGTTCATCTGAATCGATTAATTCAGTCCAAGAAAGTTCGTCACTAGAATCGGCAAATTCTTGCTCATTTTGCTCAATTAAAGCCTTTCTTCTTCGGACATTCTCTTCTAACTCTCTTGCTTTTTCATCAGGAATTAGTCCGCCCTGCGCTAAATTACGAAATGTCTCTAGTTCATCTTGTTGTGCTTCATCTGCACGCTCTCTTAGATTGGAATTAGGTTGGTTGCTTTCTTCAAAGGTATTGATAATCCGATTGGTGATTGAAGTGCCTAAGTCTCTTACAGCATTACTGATCGATGGTACTAAGCGGCCTCTTCTTTGATTACTGTTGTTGTTTGCATTCCTTCGTTTAATTAGTCTAGAATTATTTGAGGGGTTTTTCTTTCTTAATCGTGAATTCTGGTTAATTGGCATACTTTCTGACACTGGCCTAATAGGATTTGATTCTCTTCTAGCACTTGCTACGAGTGATTCAATTGTGTTTCCTTCAAAATCAATATTGCCTAATAAAGTGTCAGGTGAATTGAATCCAGTTAAGTCTGTAGTTACAGATTCGTCATCAGCCTCATTTGGATTGTGATAACCATCTCTGTTCCAAAAGCTTGGCAGTAAAGTAGGCATTTGCGCTGGGCCAGCTTCATTTGCTTGAGTAGACTCAATGTGTGACAACAAACCTGCATTTGGAGATTGATTAATTGGTAATTGATTACGAGGTTCTTCAGCAGCTGTTGGTAAATCTAAATCAAGTTGATTGAACATCGACATTGGATGACTATCCTCGCGTCCTCGGCGATCTCCAACATTATTTATTCCTCTTTCAATAAGCGAGTTACCATTGATTGAAGGTATTCGTTCCCTTCTTTCGTTTGCCATTTCTTGCCAACTCGGAGTATTATGTTGTGGCGCTTCTACAGGAGGCAAAATAGGAGGCATTTGAGAATCAAATATACTCATATCCATAACGGGCATAATTTCAGGCTCCGGCGCAACCGATTCTGCAATGTCACTGGATAGAAATGTTGCAATTGATTCTGGACTTGTTACTACAGCAATTTCAACAGGCACCTCATTATTCTCAAAAATCGAGTTTCTTGGATATTGGGCGTCACTTTCTAGAATTTCTAAACCATCAGCAGCCTCTTCAAGTGAGAATCCCTTTTGTAATTTTAATAGAATTGTGTTGAGTTTCAATAGTGAGAAATCATTGCCAGTAATCACATGACAATCGCCAGCATCGGTATCAATTGTTAATGTTGGCTTACGGGTTACAGCCCATCCAATGATTAGACTTAAACCACCAATTAGAGTAATGATTTGTAGTGAAGAAGTAGCAAAAATTCTAACACTAGACCACACCAATGCTAGTCCAATTATTGCAATATAACCGGGGACGAGTCTTGTGTGATGATGTTGGACTCTATTGATTGAGTGGATTTTTATGTCCAGGCCATGTCCAGATTTTGCTTCTAAACTCACCATTCGTTCATCAATATTTGCAACAACTTTGCCTGACGCCCCATCAAGGTATAGAGAGTCGATTTTTACATCATTTGACTCTGGCGATGAATATGCTACGCGACTTGTTGAATGCATCCCAGTTTCTCAAGCAAACTATGTAGGTTAAGAAACCACCGCAAATTTACTCCAAAAAAAGCCCAGTTTTATGGCGGTAAAATTTTGCCGAATCATTCATTCAAATCAAGACTTGCACTACCCATTATTCGAGGTTTTGAATCTAATTGTGCAATAATTGCAGATCCCGGGTTTTCTCGTCTAATGTAGACAGGTGAATCCCACTCAACGACTATCTTTTCATTGTTGACAGATTTAATCCTGCCAACAGTAAATTGTAGATCGACGCTGATATGGATGACATCACCTTGGTTAAGAATTCGCTTTTGGAATGGTGAAATATTTAATTTCATTTCTGAAGATTTATGCTCGACTACAGATAATGGGATCTGAGTGTTTGTTTTCTTGTCATTGATTGCTGGCTTAACAATGATTGAGCCGTTGCTAAGAGAATCTTCTTTGGCACCTCTAATCGCAATACCAACTCTATCTCCAGATTGGGCCTGTTGAACATCATCGTCCATTACTTGCAGAGATTTGGTGTTTCCAGTACCATTAGATGGTAATATGTGTAATTCATCATGAACTTTTAGAGTGCCACATTGCACATATCCGATAGCAACTAAACCAATTCCTTTCACATTGAAATGTTGGTCTATACTTACCACAAGTGGCGATGATGCGGAATCAGCTAATTCATCTTCAATTTCACTCATTAGGTGATATAATTGATTGCGTATTTCTAATCCATCAGGGGACATGAATTTCCAGTTAGATAGTCCAGCTTGAGCGAACATCTTTTCAGCCATATCTTGATCGACCCAATCTCCATCTTTTGGATTGATTATTGCAATGCCAAGTCTGATATTAGAACTGGCAAATGCTACCAAAACTTCGCCAAGTGTCGCATCAATGTTGTTGATTTCAATGATACCAACTCTACCAGCAGAAATTGCATTAAGTAATGGTCTCAAACGTTCAGGATATCTTGCAGGTCTAATGATTGAAATTATTTTGGCAACACCATCTTGTATTTCTTTGTGGACATAGGTGTGAACGTCACGTTGATCGGTTGCTTTAGCGATTTCCTTGGCAAGTTCATCACTGCCAAACATTGCTACATTCAAGACGGTCATGGTGTGTCCAGCGAGGACTCTCAAATCAATTTACGGGCAAATTAGTCGGATTTTTGAGCAATCATATTATTCCTAATTTGCTTAGCTTTGTCCCACTCAATTTGTTCTTCATCATTCTCAACAACAAATTGTGGTATAGGTATTGGCCGCATCATTGAGTCAATCGCAACAAAGAAAAAATATCCTTCACAAATCTTTTTCTTATCCCAAGTTCCTTTGTCTACTGCTAATGCAGTAACTTTGGAACACGCAGTATGAGTGCTTGTGTAGACTACCTTACCAGTCACCTCAAGAAGATCACCCTGTCGCGCTGGAGCGATGAATTTTAGAGTATCAATTGAGATGGTTACAAATTCCCGATGAGCAAATTTAGAACAAGAAATACCTCCAGCCTTATCCATTATCGATAGCAATTTGCCACCAAATAATGTGTCGTGGTCATTGGTGTCACCAGGAAAAACATGTTCGATTAATGTCACAGGCTCTTTAGAGTATGGCTCCATGAAGTTCGCAAACGCTTCTACTTCAAGAAGTCATGCCGAGAATCTTCTATCATAGTATGGTTTCTTGTAGCATATTGCAAGGGGCAAATAAAAAGTTGCTTGAATTAAGCGAACAGAGAGCAGGTGGGATGGAAATTTTAGTAAATCAAGCGTTGACAAAAAAATACTTGGTTAATTTGTCGTCAAATTCAATCATAAGAGCCTTTTTTTCACGAAAAAGCGATGCATTTTAGGTGTAGAAGTCTTGGATAGTTAACGGCGATAGCATGGCGATTGTAAATAACCGAATAAAAACCTCATTATTTTTGACTCTTCTAATGATACTAACTCCGTTTGCTGCAGCATCTACAGTGACTACTTTTTCAGATGGTTCATCAGAGGTAGTAATTGAATTCAAAGATGGAGTAAATAATGAAAATACCACAGATGGAGGTTTCTATGTTCCAAGTGATGAAACAATCACTTCAGCCTCAGTTGATATATTATCAGACCCAATGCTATTCTCAACCAATCAAGGTCCACGTGGATTAGTCTCTTACACATGGGATTCTGGTTTGAACAATGGTGCAACAACTTTCGATGATGTTTCAAAATTTGAGTTTGGCCAAAGAGATATTACTTATTCTGCTAGCTTAAAATCCGAATTATATGCTTCTGATTTTGAATCAAACGCCTCTGGCATGACTAATTCAACGACTTTTACAGATGACAATGGCAATGATATTACATGGAATTATGGCAATATAGATTTCAAAGAACTCAGCGAAGGCCCTGATAATTGTGCATCTGGAGATATGTGTTGGGGGACAAATATTTATGATAGTGACTACACTGATGATTACGAAGATCCAGCTCAAATATCTGATGCTATTGAATATAGATTAACAACACCATCAACTTATTTAGAAAACACATTGAATGATACTTATCTTAGGTTTTCTAGTTGGCACCAATTAGAAACAAAATATAATCAGCAAGGCGATTATTATTATGATGATTGTGCGTATATGGAAATTGAATATTCTAGCACTGGTCAATTTCAAGGAGAGGAAACAATATCTCTTTTGCCTGTAAATTTCCCATTGTCTAATGGTCTTGCACCTGGTCAAGGAATGTATCTTCAATCGTCTTCATTAGCAACAGGAAATCGAATATCTCCTTACTGTTATGGTATTGAATCAAACTATTTCGCTTTTGCAGGAACATCGATTATGCCATCAAATCCCTTGGGATGGGCGTCAGTAGCCAGTAATCTCGCACCATATCTAGGAAAATATGTGAAAATTAGTTTTATTTTACTTCATACATCTAGTAGCGGGGATTTAGTCCCGAATCCTACGCCAGGTTGGTATATTGATGATATAAGCATAGGAGAGAGGTATGAACAAAACGGTGTAATGATAATCAACAATGTTCAGCCCAGTATAAGTTACGATGAAAAGAGCCCTAACGGATATGGTGTCTTATTTTCAGATAGCTTTGAACCAGCAGATTCAAGCCTCAGATACACATTTAGGAATGCTCAATCAGGTGTGCTAGTTATTGGCAATGATGGTAAGGCAATGGAGAATCTAATAGGACCTGTGATAGAGTTATGGAATATTGATGTAGATGACCACCCGTATATCGATATTGAAATTGAATTTGATTCCGGTGTTGATCAAATTTCTACTCCCTCATTTTACGGTTACTCATTGGGCACTGAATTGGGAATCACATTTAATGACTATAATTTAGTTAGAGGTTTGAATGTATATGATAGTCAATGGGATTTTGCCAACACAACTAGCAAACCACCAGACTTATACATCAATTCATCTTATTTCATGAACAAGGGCATGGATTATAGCTTTGATAAACCAGTATATGCAATAGAAATATCGGAGATTTCTCAAGGCTGTATGCCTCATGTTGAGATAATGAATCCGACAATTAGTGATTATGAACCAATATCATTGAATACAAATAATATACTTCAATATCCTATTTCAGAATTTGATTTGAAAATTCAACTTAATAGTGATTGTATAGTTGAAGAAATCTGGCTGAAGTTGACTTTTGGACATCATCTTGATGATGTTCAAATTGATTACGGGGGTGATTCAGAGTATGAGTGGACATTCGGTCAGCCAGCCTTTGGTTCGTTTGGCATACAAGATAAATTTTACAATTCTGAGTCTAACGGAATAAGCATGGGTCAAGATACTTCGAAATTAAATTTAGACCCAATAACAGGAACTTATACCGGTGGTTTCTTTTTGCTGCCTAAAAATTCTAATGTTCAAACTATTGACTTCAAAATGAGTTCAAATTCAATTTATAATGTAAATAACACAAATGAAGGCTTTCTTTTAGAGGTTGTAGTAGGAACAGTTTCGCAAAAGTTATCCGATGTTCCTAATGTTGTCAACATGTACTTCCACGACACTGTTTTTAATATCACAAGGGCGGGAGAAGTAATCACAAATTTAATTGGTTCACCAACAACACCAGTGATAAAAACTGATCCAAGTGGAATTGATTGGGTTAGAGTTGGTTTTACTATAACTCAACTCGATTCTAACAGTGGCGGAGCAGTAGATTTTGAGAATTTGCGAATAATCTATCAATATAATTCTACTTTAGATGATGATGAAGGATTTGCAGATTATCTCCGCGAGATAGTTGCTGTTTCCAATCAAAACACTCCCTCAGGCGGACTTTCTTTTGTACCGTTGGTAAGCACATCATCAATGGGCGGAAATATCAAACTTGCTAATTTAGAAGTAAATACACAATCAGGGTATGATTCAACTCTAACTTGGAATAGTGATTCAAATGGGTTGTATCAAAACGGAGAAATCTATCATATACAAACAACTCACGAAGTGCAATCAATAACAGGTGCAAATCTAGAAAAGTGCAGAATACAATTCAAGGGAGCTGAAAACTCATTCTACTTGGGATATGATTTGGCTCTAGGATTCTATGAGTTAGATGATGTTGGTGATTTTGTAACATTACATCCCTCCTCATCAGTATCTTCAATAGGCTCAACTGGTGCTAAACAAATTGACTGGAAGTTTACTGTTAACAGTGCATGGGATGATGAACAAAAAGTGATTATTTTATCTGAAACATTGGCTGATAATGGAATAATCGGTATGCTTTCAGGAATTTCTTTACAACCAGAAATTGGAAACGCAGTAGAGAATGATATTTTGTTAAATAATTTGACATTATTCAATTCTGCTGGAGTTGAACAACAGTTTTCAGAGGCCTATTCGAATCAACAATTGAAATTAGTAGGAAACGTGTCTTTTGAAAATATAGACGTTGCTCCCGATCCAAGTTCATATAATCTTGTAGTCGAGGAAAGAGGTTTAGAAATAGATGGCGAGTTTACTAACATAACATGGACTGAAATAGCCAATACTAGTGGATTTATTGATGGCTTAATTGATTGGAATGTAAACTTAGGATTATTTGCATCAGGCTCTGAAACATACAGATTTAGAGTGACTAATTATGAAGGTGGAGACATTATATGTCCATCAGCCGAATATAGTCCAGACTCTGATTGTGGTATACAATTTAATTTGTCTATTGACATTCTTAATCCTAATCTATTATCATTTGAACTTTACAAGAGAACTTCAGGAGAAGGTGACATAAATTCAGATGATAATTGGAGGACAGTGTATGACGATTCTTGGGCAACTCCTAAGTTATTGCAAGATTTCCGTCTAACAGTTAGTGATGTTCCAACACCTCCTGAATCTGCCGTTTTACATGTGTGGGTGGAATATGATCATGACTTAAATTCGAACGGTTTAGCTGAAGCTTCTGAGTATATTCAAATTCCTACAACAAGTAATGCCATAACAGAAAATGCATCATTCATTGGAACATACAATGATATGGCAAATTCTGGAGTTAAAGGAGTCGTAAGTGTTTGGATAGAGTGCTATGATTTAGCCGGAAATTCGGTTGATGGGGGCGGTCCAGGATTTGATAATGATTATGTTACATATGTCAGTATGGAATTAGAATATCCTACAATTAGTTCACTAAATATCGAAAATTCTTTTGGCGAGAGAATGATTGCAACAATTCCAACTAATGCTCCTGATGGTGTTGGAATTTGGAACCAAACTATGTTTGCAGGAAATGAATATAACATCATTATAGATGCTGAAGACGGAAACGGTTGGAAAGATGTAGAATATGTCGAAATTACCCTTGCTCCACAGGAATTAAACTATGATTCAATGATAATTTACTACCCAAGGAATCAAACTGTATGGACTGAAAGTAATATGTTTGACATCTCAGTTGATTCTGTTGGTGAAACAAAAGCAACCATTAGAACTAGTGATGGCAATGTTTTGATTAGTCCATTTGAAGAAAACTTCATCATAAATATTCCAATTTCTATGAAGTGGGGGCTTCCGCTTTCAGGAGATTATACTCCATCGTTTAAGATTAAAGATTTGGATAACAGTCCTGTATTTTCTGAGAGTTCATATCGTCAATCATGGACTTATCAAAATGATATGCGTCTAGACTTTAGATCAAACTTAGACGATAAACAAATGATTTCTCCTACATTGACTGACCAAGATATTCCGATTTCAGACAATTTGTATCATGAAATTGGACAAGAGAAATTTATCGGCTCGGTAACCGGTGGCGATGTTGTAATGTTTTCTGGTCAATATTCATTCACATCTGGAATTTTAGAAAATGTGTTTATCAATCCAGAGGTTGAATTAACTATGGAAATTACCAGGAAAGAGGTATTTAGAGACTCTGAGAGAGATTATGACCCAGTTGACGAAGAAGTTACAACTCACGCTTTTACAGGAGGTAAGTTCGATATACCAATCAAGATGCCTTCATATCAAAACGAATTTGAATATGAATTTAAATTGATAAATTTACCAGTTGGAGCAGATGATTTGACAACTGCCTATTGTTTTGGTTCAGTAATCAATGGTTGCGGCAAATTCGTGATTAAAGTTGATGATGAAGCTCCAAAACTTGTGTTTGGTTCTTGGTCAGCATCAAGGGGTGAAACTACTACCAACGGTTTAGAGCCTGAGTTGTATGATAAAATGCCAACATCATCATATCACTGTGTTGATGTTTCAAGTCAAATAGAAGAACGAGGCAGTCTTGCAGAAGATGCTACATCATTAAACTGGATTTATTTTAACGGAAATCCTGAAGATGGTAATGTTTGGAATGTTTATCAGAATAATTATGGTACAACCCCATTATCCACTCCTCTAAATTTGTCTGCAGGAAGTTTGGGTTACATTAGAGCATCAGCAGATTGTGTTGATCTTTGGCCAGTAAGTTTTGGTCAATTTGATGTGACAGAATCTAATTTGAACTCACCTAATTTAGAAGTGAATTTGGTCATGTGGATAGAGACAGTCGACGGTGCAGGTTCACCAATTATTGGTGCTGGGCGCTATTTCGATGATGGTTCTGCAGTTGGAATCGAGGGCAATGATAATGATGGACAAGACAGCTCAACATATATCTTAGAGTTTGAAGGAAGTAAGTTTGAAGTTAGAAATACGAGAACAATTCCAGATTCTCCAGAGGTGGGTGATAAGATTACTCTCGAAGTAGAATTAGTCAATTCTGGTATTCCTGGAATCGCTGACTTAGAAATCAAATCTGTTACGAATAATCAACCTCCAGTATTCGAAGGCTACATAACTAGTGAAATCATTGGTAAAGATCAAGCACAATGGGTTTCTATTGAATTAGAAGAATTCACAGATGCAACAACTGGAATGTATTACATAGTCTATGATAATGAAACTAAGAATGAATTATTTAACGGTAAAAACCAAGGAAAGACGTTCAACGTTAAGGTTTCAAGCGAATCTGATAGTGGATTTTCAACTGGTTTGATAGTTATTATTCTAGTTGGCGTAATTGCAATTCTTGCTGTAGTTGTGATTGTTATCTCTAGACGAGAGCGTGGTGATGATTTGGATGATGAATTTGAATATGAATATGAAGATGATAAGTCATATGCGTCCATACCACAACAAACTCAAACCTATTCTGCTCCTGCTGCTGCTGTAAGTCCTGAAATGGCTGAGGCACTGGAGAAATTTAATTTCTGGACTCAAGAAGAGATTCAAGGTTACTTCGATCAAGGATGGAGTATTCAACAATTAGAAGAATGGTTAGAAAACCAATGAGTGAGTCGTAATGTCCTCGAGGATTGGCTGGGAAGATATTGTTTGGGAAGACCCCGATGGAGGAAAAATAGTCCTCCATGGCACTATTCCAACAGTGGTTTACCCTCGTAAATTACGCCCTTCGATTGAGTGGCACGGGCTAGCATTGCTTGAGTCTGATGAAGTTGTTGAATTATGGGAGCAGGAAGAAAAAGACGAATTAGAATCAAACGGAGTCAATCTTGCACATGGTTTAGTATCTGGGGGTACAATGGGTATTTTTCTTGAGGAAGTCACACAAATTGATGAGGTTACTTCAGGGCGATTTCCCGACCCCGAACCAAGAAGAGTTCATCGTCTTGCAGTAAGACATAATCGCCCAGTTTTCTTCATTGAGCCTGAATTAGATGATGAAGATTGGGAGGCGCATATGATTGCAGAAGCAAAAGAAGTATCCCGTTGGAAAAAGCTACTTGGTTTGGTAACCGTTGGGAAAAAATGGCGTAAAAAAGTAAAAGAAAATATTTTCCATGCAGAAAAACCGCCCAAAGGAGTTACCGCTAATCTTTCATCTGCTGCAGTATTATGTGCCACGTGGTGGGATCTAAATGAGTGGTTAATTGGAGAGGCAATTGCTGAATCGCGTAATCTTCGGTTTGCATCTCGATTACGAGGGGCATTGAAGCAATTGAGAATAGACTACGGCGATGATGCAGTTTTACTGGTGCCATTATTCATGCCTTGGCGTAGCACCATCTTCAATGAACTCAATAATCTACCTGATGTAGAGGAGAATTCATCAAACAAGACCTCTAGGCTAGGCATGGAGGAAGAGTGATGGCTGCAGGTGGAGTTGATGTTAGAGTTGAAAATCAACTGGTTAGATTTGTACCTAAATCTCCAGTCAGTCATGATGCAGTAATCTCTCAATTGGCAGGGCAAAAGAATGGCAATATTGTTGTCAAAGCACTGGAAAAACCTCGTGCAACAATTGTAATCGATGAAGAAGGTAGAATTGTAGTTCATGGCACTAATAGAGTTGAAATAGCACGTGCAGCAGCCAAAGAATTACTTCTAAGATTGGGTCTTGATGACTCAGGTCTTCAAACAGAATTGGGGCCTGTAATAGCATCATTTAATTTTGAACAAGGAGTCAATGTTGAGGCAATGAATAAAGAATTTACTGGCGGCACCTCTACCTTTGACCAAAGACTTGGATGCGCAATAATTCAAGATTCTCGCCACAATTTGAAATTATATGTTTGGCCAAATGGCAAGTGCGTTGCAAGTGATGCTCGTCATCCGAATATGGTGGCAATGTCAGCAGTATTTTGGAAAACTCAGTTGCAAGAAAATAAAATATTTGTGTGAGTGGATATCATGACCAATCAAGAGCTTGCCTGGAAAGGGCCAATTCTTGATAATCACTTTCATCTGAATCGTAATGGCAGGTTTTTAGACGCTGCTAAGGACTTCAAAAATGCTGGAGGAACAAGCGTGATTTTAGTTCATTGCCCCGATTTCTCTTCACCACCAACGACAAAACAGGGTCATAGAGAGGCTTATCAAGATACTATTAACATGGCTGAATCAGTTAGAAAGGAATTGGGTCTTGGAGTCCGAGTTGTGTTAGGACCCCATCCTGCTGCATTTGCTCATCAATTCATCAACTGGGTTGAACAAGATGGAGAAGCGGGCAAAGAGAAAGCGATAGAGAATTATCGTGACAGTATAGATGAAGCTGTAAAATTCTATCATGAGGGTCAAGCACACGCTATTGGAGAGGTAGGTAGGCCACATTGGGAAGTTTCTGATGAAATTTGGGATTTGTCTAATCAGTTACTGCTTGAAACCATGAAACTTGCAGCAAATCAAGGATTTGCCTTACAATTACACGTTGAAGGAGAACTAGAATCTACTTACATGGATATGGCGACTATGGCGAGTAAGGCAGGCCTTTCAAAAGATCGATTAGTAAGACATTATTCACCACCTAATGTAGACTCGACAATTACTCAAGGTCTAACCCCTAGTGTCTTAATTGGCAAAGGAGCGTTGGAAACCTTACTTGAAACGGCTGAAAATAGCAGTCATGGTTTCTTATTAGAAACAGATTACATGGATGACTTACGAAGGCCTGGAGCAGTACTTGGTCCCAAAACAGTTCCTAAGCGAACTCAACAATTGATTGCCGCAGGAATTGATGAGGATTTGATGTGGCAAGCACATGTTGACTTGCCAAACAAATTATACGGCCAAGAGTGAGGAAAAAGCGGACATTTTTCCATCACATTCATGAATGTAGTTCCTTACCGGTGACTGGTTGACAATGAGTCGTAAAGGGTTCGTATTTCTGATGGTCGCAGTTTTTCTACTGCCATTAATTCCAGTAACCAACGCGCAAAATCCAATTTTTGGTGTTACTTTAACTTGCGACGCACCTGCAGAAATGGACGTAAGTCCATCAGGTTATGAGCCAGTTGAAATGATTTGCACTATAGAAAATACTGCTTCAGTTGGTGCTACAAAAATAGAAATTACCAATGAATGGAATGGTGGAGCTACTGCCGATATGCTTGGTGCCACAGGCGAGTACAGCATTGAAGCAGGTGAATCTGAAGAGTTTACTGTGACATTCAGCGGCACTACAAAACAACCGTCAAGCAATAGTTATGATTTCGAGATTTTTGCTACAGTAACAGAATGGAACTCAATTCCATTGAATGAACCCTTCCCAAGGGAAAATGATTCATTCACTGATTCCTTGGAAATTGCAACTTATGGAGCAGTTGAACTGAGAATTAACGATGTATCTACAAGAAAAGTCGAAGCAGGTAGTGAATTTATCATCAATATGCAATTTACAAACAAGGGTAATGATAATGATAGGGTGAGAGTTGATCTTGCTAATCTAAATGATTTAAAGCAGCAAGGATTCAGTTTTATTGGCTCTGAATTTGTCGCAGATGACTTAGCAATGGGCGCTACTGCGACTAGAGAAATCAAACTATTAGCACCTAGTGATGTCGATTCGGACCTGAATGTAGATTTACAATTTCAAGCCAGTAGTACTAATGATGCCAGCGCAGATTTAAGTGAAATATCTATACCAGTGTCGGTTGAATCAAGTGAGTCATCTGTTTCATTAACAGATGGGATAAGTGAAGTAGGCGAAGATGATCTTATGCTATATGGAGCAATTGGTGGCGGCATAATTTTGTTGTTTTTACTTATGGGTATGGTTTCTCGTTCCATTAAAAAGAAAAAAGCCAAGAAAAATGCAGATCAACCAGCAATTGAATTAGATGATTCTGAACAAGTTGTTGAGAAAGATGAATTCGACGATTTGTTTGATGATTTGGATGATTTTGAAATAGAATCCGATGAGTTTGATGATTTACTCGACGAATTCTGATTTAGTATAGCGTTTCGCTGTAAATTTTCACCCCTGATTTTGTTACTATTTACCCAATTTTGATGGTAACAGTCAAAGAGCGAGTGTGTTCTGCTACACTTAGTATAGGTGGCCATGCTATGTTGAACCTCAGTGGAAAGACAGCATTTGTCTTTGGTGTTGCTAGTGAAGATTCGATAGCTTGGGCCATTTGTAAGAGACTTGCTGAAAGTGGCGTTAGCCTTTATCTTGGATATCAAAAGAGATTTAGAAGCCGAATTTTTCAGTTGAAAGATAAGTTGCCTCAAATCGCTGGATTTTACCCTCTAGATGTTGCAACAGATGAAGATACTAAGGAATTCTTTGATGCATTTAGTAAAGAAAATCCAGGGAAAAAAGCCGATATAATGATTCACGCCATCGGATTTGCGCCAAGAACATGTTTTGACAGACCAATTTTATTTGTCGAAGACCAAGATATCAATACCGCAATGACAATCTCAGCAAATTCATTGCAAAGATGTCTAAAGTTCGCTTTACCATATCTCAATCCAAATTCTTCAACGATAACGCTAACTTATGCTGCATCCAATAGATATGTTCCGTCATACGGGATTATGTCAATGGCGAAGGCTGCTCTTGAATGCTGGACAAGAGAACTTGCTTGTCACCTTGGCCCAGAAGGGCATAGAGTTAATGCTATTTCATCAGGGCCGATTAGAACAATTGCCGCTTCTGGGATTCCTGGGTTTGACAATATATTGGACCATGTTGAAAAGAATGCTCCTTTGAGAAGAAATGTGAATCAAGATGACGTTGCAGGGGCGACATTATGGCTGGCTAGTCCATTATCAAGTGGAGTTACAGGTCAATGTATCTATGTTGATGCAGGGTATTCTATTACCATGGTGCCAGAAACAATAATGAATAATTAAGGTGATTATTTGAAAATTACAACAGCAGATGGAAAGGTTGCTGAAGGCCTAGAGCAAGGCCGATTTGAGCCAATTGCAGTAATTGGTCTTGGCGCAATAATGCCGGATGCTAAAGATGTCAACCAATTTTGGCAGAATATCAAAGCTGGCAAAGTAAGCATAAAAAATGTAGAATCAGAACGTTGGCCAGGGAAAATAGAAGATTTTTGGAAGAACGGTGGCCCCGGAGATATTGAAGAAGGATTTACTTATTCGAAAATAGGTGCATTTGTTGAAGGGTTTGAATTTAATTGGCGTCGTTGGCGACAACCGCCAGGGACATTGAAACAAATTGACCCGTGCCAGCTTTGGGCTGTTGAAGTATCAGCAGCGGCTCTTGAGCAATCAGGGTATGACGGAGAAGTGAAAGATTTCGATCGCTCAAGATGTGGAGTTATTTTTGCTAATGCACTTGGTGGCGAGAACCGAAATTTGTCAAACATACGTGTATGGTCTAACCATACCAAAAATGTCGCGCTAAAACATGGACTGCCTCATGAAAACGCTGAAGGGTTTCAAGCAGAAATCGTCGAACATAGTCCAAGAATTGATGAAGACACTATGCCGGGAGAACTTGCAAATGTAGTATCTGGAAGAGTGGCAAATTTACTTGATTTACAAGGTCCAAACTATGCAACAGATGCAGCATGTGCATCATCCATGGCAGCAATTTTGGATTCATGCAGACAACTTCAAAATCGCCAAGTCGATTTAATGTTAGCAGGTGCATCAGACCGAACTATGGATCCAGCAACTTTTGCTAAATTTAGTGCAATTGGCGCTCTTTCTCCAAGCCACTCAACTCCATTTGATGCTAAAGCAAACGGATTCGTAATGGGAGAAGGTGCAGGAGCATTGGTGCTGAAAAGGCTCTCTGATGCGATGAATGATGGAGATACAATCCATGCGGTGATTAGAGGAGTAGGTGGCTCATCAGATGGTAGAGGCAAAGGAATTACTGCACCGAGTCAAAGAGGACAGATACAAGCGATAGCAAGAGCGTATCAACAAGCGGGCTATGAACCATCAACTGTAGAATTAGTCGAAGCACATGGCACATCCACAAAAGTTGGAGATGCTACCGAATTATCATCACTGTCAACACTGTGGGAAGGATTCTCTGGAGGAGATTATGTAGCAGTTGGCTCCATCAAGTCTCAAATTGGCCATCTAAAAGCAGCAGCAGGAATGGCAGGCGTAATGAAAGCAATACTAGCACTACATAACAATACGATTCCACCATCTGCTGGTTTTGAGACACCAAATCCTACCGTTGATTGGAATAATATCCCTTTCTTTGTTCCAACGCAAGCTTCCGACTGGGCAAAACCTACGCAACATCCACGTCGAGCAGGAATCTCTTCATTCGGTTTTGGAGGAACTAATTTCCATATTGCACTCGAAGCATTTGAGGCAGAATATCATCAAAACTTAGTCGAGCAGTGGAGTTCTAAGTCAGTATCAAGCGAGCCAACGGCTAATGGCGTAGCATCAATTTTCGATGCCACTGCGAAACCAAGTATGACTCATGAAGAATTAAAATCGATTGAAGGTGGATTGTTATTAATTTCTGCAGACAGCGTTAGTGATTTGACTACAAAGTTGCAAAATTTATCATTTGAGGGCCCCTCATTCGATGAGGATCCATGTGGTCGAAGATTATCCAATGAGTTATTTAGCGCTTCACAATTTAACAAAACTGATTCACACAGAATGGCAATTATTGCTACAACGTGGCAAGAATTCGATAAAAGAGTTGCATTAACTATCAAAGCAATTGATGATAAAGCCAAATGGGGCTTTTTACAATCACAAGGAGTGATAATTACTGATGACCCTATCTTGCCAGATGGTGCCAAGGTTGCTCACATGTACCCGGGCCAAGGTAGCCAATACGTGGGTATGACTTTCGATTTATTCAAACGTTATAATTCAGTTCAGAAGGTTTGGGAAAAATCAGATGAGACTATGGTCGATGTATTAGACGGTGAAACATTATCCAGTTTTGTCTTACGCAATAATTTGAGTAAAGAGGAATTGATTGAATCCGAGCATAAACTCAAGCAAACAGAATATACTCAACCAGCAATGCTTACTGCTGATTTAGCAATTGAGAGGCTGTTAAACGCACATGGACAAAAACCAGATATGGTAGCAGGACACTCTTTAGGAGAGTATGCTGCATTAATGTCATCAGGGATACTAAACATGGACGGTGCTTTGCGTGCATCTGCGGCTAGAGGGACTGAAATGGGTTCAGTCCAAATTGACGATAAAGGTTTGATGGCCAGTGTGACTGCACCATATTCTGAAGTAGCCAAGGTTTTGGAAGCAACCGAAGGCTATGTGATAGCCGCTAACAAGAACTCCCCAAAGATGACAGTTATTGCCGGAGAAAGTGAACCGGTTAAGGCTGCAATGAAGACCTTTGAAGAAAATGGCTTCTCAACCGCACAGTTAGCTACTTCTCACGCATTCCATTCACGTATTGTTGCTCCAGCCAATGAACCGCTTCGCAGATTCCTTGAAACACTTGAAATAAACTGGCCACAAATCCCAATTACTGCAAATTTCGATGGCGAATTCTATTCAATGGATGGCGATGATTCTAAGTCTGCGGTATTAGAAAAGTTAGCACCACAAATGGCATCATCAGTCGAATGGACTTCACAGATGGAAAAAATGTATGATTCCGGTGCACGGATTTTTATCGAGGTTGGACCAAAGCGTGCATTGACAATGTTCGCAACTCAAATTTTAGAAGGAAGACCACACTTGCCTATAATGACAAATCATCCAAAACAAGGAGGCATAGCATCTTTCCTAACTGCATTGGCAGGAATTTATCTCGCAGGCAGAGACCTGCAATGGCCAGAACCAACCTCAGATGAACTATCTGAAGCGTTCAAGGCAGGACCGATTGAAGCACATACCAAGTCTAACCATGATGAAAAAGTAGTCGAAAAAAGCCCAACTGCAGCTAAGGCTGCAACAACGACTTCACCGGTAGTCAAGACAAACAGTGATGTATCAAGAGTCGTAACCGATGTATCAGTATCAATTGAAGAAGCAATTACTGCCTATGTAGGAGATTGCCTTGGGCCAATAACAGGTTATCCTGCCAAATTTTGCAGTGGCATGGTAAACTTACGTTCATTGTTAGGATTATCAGATCAACAAATTAATCAAGTAATATCTAAGATAGGTAAAGAATGTCAAACTGATCCAGAATATGATGTGACTAAAGCACAGGTGGCTGGTGATTTAGCGCGCTGGATTAGACAACCACCCAAAAATTACTTGACAAAACAAACCACTACTTTGGCAGCAACAGTGTCTCAATCCAACATAGTAGCCACAAATCGTACAACAGACCCAATAGTGATTAGTGGAATATCACTCGGTTTACCAGGTGGAGAAAAAGTCTTCTCAGAAGATGTCTTCGAGCGATTAGTCCGTGGAGAAACCTGTATCACTGAAGTTACGGATGAATATAAGCAGCGTTTGCTGGACAAGAACATTGTCCGCCTAATCAAAGGTAGAGACGGTTCTGTAAATATGGAAAGAGCAACCGAGTTTGGCGATATTCCACAACTTGCGGGTGTAAAAGGAGCGTTTGATTTAGCACAGGAATTCGGTATTGATGCCAAAGTCGTAATGGCTTGGGATATCACTACTCAATTAGCTATGGCAGCCGGCCTTCTTGCCCTTAGAGATGCTGGAATCCCTCTTACTCCGGTAGAACAGATTGGTAAAGGCGGTTTGCGATTAATTACTAATTGGCAAGTTCCTCAAATCCAAAGAGATAGAACGGGAGTAGTATTTGCTTCTTGTTTCCCGGGCCTTCAGATGGCGATGAAACATGCCAAGAATAACGGCGATGATGGTGAAGGCCGCTTTGATAGAAGATATTTGTTTCAAACACTAAATATGGGTCATTCTCAATTTGCTCAATACACAGGAATTAGGGGCCCAAATAGTACAATTAACTTGGCATGTGCCTCGGCCACTGCAGCATTTGGTGGGGCCGAAGATTGGATAGAAATGGGCCGAGCAGACCGCGTGATAATCATCTCAGCAGACGATGTAACTGGTGATGATTTATGGGAATGGATTGGCGGCGGAGTTGCCGCATCTGGCGCCGCATCTACGCACAATATTGTAGAAGAAACCGCGTTGCCGTTTGATAGAAGAAGAAACGGCCTGATACTTGGAATGGGTGCCGCCGCATTTGTAGTCGAGAGAAATTCTCAAGCCAGTGAGCGAGGAGTACAACCTATTGCTGAATTACTTGGCACCACCATTGTCAATTCTGCCTATCATGGCACTAGACTCGACGTTGAACATGTTGCTCAAACAGTTGATGATTTCATGACAAGCATGGAGGAAAAATGGAATTTAGATCGACACAAGATTGCGCCAAATACCGCTTTCTTTTCTCACGAGACCTATACTCCAGCACGAGGGGGCTCTGCTCAATCAGAGGTCAAAGCATTACGGAGTACTTTTGGAGATAGCGCTGATAATCTGGTTATTGCCAATACCAAAGGATTCACAGGCCATCCAATGGGCGTTGGAATCGAGGATGCTAGCATGCTTTACGGCATGTTAACTGGTAGAATACCTCCAATTGCCAATCATAAGGAGACTGACCCAGAACTTGGTAATCTAAACTTATCAAAAGGTGGTGATTATCCTAATCTCGAGTATGGCCTGAGATTTGGCGCAGGCTTTGGTTCGCAAATCGCCTTATCTTTTGTGAGGAAATGGAACATCCAAGGCGATAGAATTGATGGTAAGAAATTCATGATATGGGTTCGCAATCTTGCTAATTCCAACGATGTTGTATTACGAATATTGGACGGTAAATTAGTCTCTTATGTTGAAGGAAAAACTAATCTTCACGGGGGAGTTCAAGGTACAGAATGGCCGATTACCCAAAATTTTGAAGGCGAAGTTTCTGAGATTGAAACTACTACACCGCAAATAATTATTGATGAATCAAAAGAAAATCAAGAAACTGAACTTGAGAAAGATAAACAGAGTAAAGAATCCACGGCATCAGAGATTCAAAATACGGTGCCTAGTGATGTTGTAAATACCGTAATTGAAGTAGTTGTCAAACATACTGGCTATCCAGCAGACTTTGTTGAATTAGATCAAGATTTGGAAGGCGAATTAGGCATTGACACAGTCAAACAAGCTGAGATTATGGCTGAGATACGTAGTATATTCAATTTACCAGTTGACGACGATTTTGTTTTAGCAGAATACCCAACTCTCAATCACATGATTGGCTACATAGACAAAATGTCTGGGGGCGCTGGAGTTGCATTGCAAACAGTTGCAACCCCGATAGTTGCTGCCAAAGAAGCAATAGAAGAGATTGCTACAAAATCTCCGTCAAAATCACCAGTAGAATCAACGCCTCCGGCTATTGTTGATGATTCAAGTTTGGTGCAAATAGTGATTGATGTAGTAGTTGAGCATACAGGTTATCCTGCAGATTTCATTGAATTAGATCAAGATTTAGAAGGTGAACTAGGAATTGATACCGTTAAACAAGCTGAAATAATGGCCGATATTAGAACCAAATTTAGTTTACCAGTTGATGAAGATTTTGTACTATCAGATTATCCCACTTTGAATCACATGATAGCCTATATTCAAAGAATGACAGGAGGAGAAGTTTCTCAAACATTGTCAAGTGAAACCACAATTACCCAACCGGAATCTATTGCAGAACCTAAAAAAGATCTACAGCCGGTTTCTGCAGTTACAACAGCAGGCAATGAAGAAATAGAATCCAAATTAATTGAGGTTGTTGTCAAGCACACCGGTTATCCAGCAGACTTTATTGAAATGGACCAAGATTTAGAAGGCGAATTGGGTATTGATACTGTCAAACAAGCTGAGATTATGGCCGAGGTAAGGGATATTTTCTCATTACCAGTTGATGAAGATTTTGTTTTGAGCGACCACCCAACACTCAATCATTTCACGGCTTACATTGTAAAAATGAGCGGAGGGGAAACTGAAATTGAACCAGACATTCCAGTAGTTGAACAATCAAATGATGAGGAGATAGTTGATGAGCAATTACCGATTCCTGCTATCGCTTCTCAAACTCATGCAGAGCCAAAAAACACAGTATCAGGTTGCCGTAGATGGCAGGTTGAAATTGAAGAGTGTTTAGGCGTTGATGAAAGAATCGACTTATCTGGTACTGTTGTAGTTACCGATGATGGCTGGGGTATTGCTGAAGAGATTTGCTTGAAACTGGAAGACGCCGGATTAGAGGCGATTAGAGTAGGATTTGAATCAGAAATTCGCGATATGTCGATGCAGAAGGAAGGCTCTAGAACGGTATTGCGAGCAGATCCTGCAAACATTGAACATATGGAGCAGGTCAGTAATGAATTAAACAAATCAAATATTTGTGGTGTTATTCATTTAGCGGCTCTTAAGCTAGCCGGAGTAGAATGGGATGAAGACACCTATCCTTCATCTCAAATTGCTTTAGCCGCCCATGGTTGGTTTTCGTTACTAAAAGGATTGGATGAAAAATTAGGTAATCTAAGCAAAGGAATAGTAGCTTCAGTCACCACACTTGATGGCAGACATGGAAATATTGGAGATTTGTTTAACTCAATTCAGTGTTCAGCTAGTGGTGTAACCAAATCATATTCTTTCGAACAAACACATCTACGTGCTAGAGCATTGGATTTGCATCCAGAAATCGTGCTAGATGCAACTCATGCTGCCGATTTAATTGTCAACGATATCTTCAATATTGGTGGTGAAGTTGAAATTGGTATTGATCGAGATGGTAGAAGATGGACATTGGTTGCCTTTGATGAAAAATTAGAATCTAACCGGCAACCACTAGTTAGTAATGACACTTGGATAGTTTCTGGTGGTGGCTCAGGCGTTACTGCAGCGTCAATAATTGGAGTCGCTCAAGCGAGTACTGATGCCAATGCACACTTCATCTTGTTAGGTCGCTCTCAACTTATCGAAGAAACTCAAACATGGATAGATTGGAGTGAAGAAAAGCTGGCTGATAAGAAGATGGCATTACGTGAATCTATGATCGAAGAAAGCGATGATGGTAAAGTTACAATGGTAGATTGGAACCGTCAATGGCAGAAGTTTACCCGTAGTAGAGATGTTTTCATTACTCTTGATAGAATCGAAAAAACAGGTAACAAAGCAAAATATCACTCTGTAGACGTGATGGATAAATCTGCTATGGTCGAACTTGGTAAATCACTCAATCGCAAAATTACGGGTGTTATACATGGCGCTGGATTGGAAGATTCAAAATTAGTCGCTGATAAAAGTCATGAAATTTTCGATCGTGTTGTTAGGGTCAAATTAGATGGTTGGAAATCACTAATGGCAGCAGTTGAAGCTTCAGGAACAAAATCATTGAAGTTTGCAGCTTGTTTCACCAGTGTAGCAGGCAGGTTCGGAAATGGTGGCCAAACCGACTATGCCGCTGCTAACAGTGTTTTAGATGCAGAAATGGCACGATTGAGTGCGAGTGGTAAGTGCCGAGCAGTTGCGATAGGTTGGACTGGCTGGAAAGATGTTGGAATGGCCACTAGAGGTTCGATAGAAGCGGTATTTGCTGCTGCAGGAATTGAAACACTTGATGTTGAAACTGGAGTTGAAATCTTTGTTGACGAGGCTCTTGCTGGTGGTAAGCGACGAGTCCTAGGCTGTGGTTCACTCGGCTTAATGGATAGGTTCGATAGTTTTAGAGAGCCGCCACTACGTTTGCCGTCCGAAATGACTGCAATAATAGCCGACCCAGCAAGGTTTCCATTACTCGATAAAGTGATTACACTCGAGGAAGATAAATCAATAATTACTGAAACTACACTATCTACCACACTCCATCCATTCCTAGTCGACCATGCCATTGATGGTGTACCATATCATCCAGGAGTGATGGCACTTGAGATGTTTGCAGAAAATTCCTTATTACTCAAACCATCAACATGTTTGGCAGGTTTTGAACAAGTAACATTTGGCCTTCCAGTTAAGTTACTAAAAGGTGAAATGAAGGTAAAAATAGTCGCCGAACATGAAAGAGAGGAGAATGGAATACATTGGATTAGATGTAAATTAGTCTCAGATTTGACTAATTCTAAAGGAGAAGTATTTGGTGAGCGAGAACACCATTCAGCATTAGTAAGGTTGGTTGAAAAGAGTGACGATTTGTCAGAGTTCTTGCATTCAGAAGTAACTAAACTGCCCGATATTGGTATTCCAAGTCTGGAAGACTTAGTTTTGTTACCTTCATTCATTTACAAGCGTTATTTCCATGGCCCTAGATTCCAATGCCATGGGGGCGTAATTAGGGGGATAGGTGACGATGATACACCAGGTGCAGATAGTATCGCATTAATGCGCAACCAACTCCCTATTAGGGAACAGTTCAAAGCTGAAGAAAATGGAGGGGAGGTGTTGTTAGAAGCCTTGCCGATGTTAATTGAAGCAGGATTCCAAAATGCTGGCTTTGTGGCAATGGAGTCTGAAGGCTTCTCATCATTGCCAATCGGTATTGATTGGTCGACCAATCTGCGTGTGCCAGAGCGTAATGAAATACTTCGAATGAGGAGTTTAAGAGTCGCAGTTGAAGATGCAGGTGTTACAGTTCACGATTTAGTAATAGTCGGAGATGATGACGCACCAGTTCTTGCATTGAAGGGCTTACGATTGAAGAGTATGGCTCCGGTTCCAGATGAACAACGCTTCATTCTAGAACGTTAATGGTGGAATTGATGCAAGAGATCCCAGTTCAATTTGACTCTAATAGTCCAAGATTACTATGTTTTATGGCGCCTGTGACTGAATTAGAAATTTCTCAGGTGCATTTGGCCAATGCAGATGAGGTGGCTAAGTTTGTTACAAAGAAACGGAAAGATGAACACCTTAGTGGACGCTTACTACTTGATATGTCACTGGGAAAATGGGGTATAGATACATCATTACTGGAGGTTAGAAGAAATGAGTTTCGTGCCCCAAGTATTGCTTATTTGCCGGGCACCTGGGTTAGGAATCCTTTGCCTTCAATATCAATCGGGCACTCGAACGATTGGGCATTTGTTGCGCTAATAGAGTCAGGATGGACTATAGGTATAGACGGTGAACCATTAGAACTTGAGATATCTTCTGGAGTCTTTGAATTAATGGCTAAAGGGGAAGAATTAACTTTTTTGCAAAATAATCCAAATCAGGCTTTAACTTACTGGACAAGTAAAGAAGCAGTCCAAAAAGCAGCACGCTTAGGTATGAATCTAAACCCACGTGAAATTAAAATTCCAATTGGAAATAATGAAACTAAAATTTCAATTGAAAATTCAATTTTTCAATTGAAAAATTTACCATTTAACGGATATAATATTAGTGTTGCAATAAGTCAAGGAGAGGGTTATGATTCTATCCCAGAAGACGATTTGCTAAATCAAACCTTAGAAGCGATGAAAACTAATGACGATTGGTCAATAGGCTGTAAAACCACTAGAACTAACGCCTAATCATTTCCAAAACATGTAACTTTCCCTACTTTCTTCCCAAGGCAAATCTAAGAGTATACCAATTTCAGTTAGAATCACATAATTGAGTAATAAGTATGAAATGTAACTAATAATCAATACTAGTAGCGAGGTATTGATAATTTTTCTTCTTTCTCTTTTTGCTTGATCAATAGTACAAATTCCTTTGCTGCGGAAATGTATAATCAAGCCTATTACAACGAAGGCCAAAGCAGATAGTAGCATCAGTGGTCTAAACCAGCCATAACCATCTTCGCCCCAGTAAAGCGTATCTGATAGTGCAGCAGCAGAACTTACACTAGCCAAACCAAACAACACTAAAACAACACTAGGAAGGCAGCACATTGAGGCGATTAATGCCGATCCAGAAATCAGCTTAATCAATGATTTTCGCTCTGAAACTTCCTCTGCCAATACATCACCTCTAACAATCATTGAATTTGTTCTCTTGTATAGCATTAGTGTATGGTTGTAACTGCAAAACTGGTGTTCCATCAGACCACTCACCCATGTCTCTTAGCAAAGGTCCATCGATTAAATGAGAATATGCAAATTGTTCAGTATTGTAATCACCTCGACTCCTTGCTACTAACCAATCTGCTTGTGCATCTACTCGTCGATAAAAAGCCCAATCAGATAAAGTGTCATGTGCTTCATTAGTAGGTATATAGTGTGAAGCTACCAACCTTGGAAATCCATATTTGTCACTTGGGATATAAATCAAAAGGGAATTGTTTTTCTCTATCATATTGAATAGTTGTTGGTGATAAACGCTATCACATTGTCCAACAGTCATATCATCCTCGCCTACAGCCAAATGAACCATAGTCGCTTGAGGCAGTCCGGTAAAATCTGGCTGCCATAAATCTTGTACAGGCCTTGATGCAGCCATTTCAGTATTGACAACCAATGTTTGGTTACCCCAACCAAATTCTTGCACCATCTGCAATGCATTCAGCGAATATGCGCCACCTAAACTATGTCCTCCTATGTACAAATGCTCTGGCATGATGCTAAGGTTACCCAGCACAGAATCAATTTGAGTTCCTCGTGTTTCGTCATCAATAATTGTGTTCAACATCGTCAACGCCGAATAAATTGAATGTAATCTAGGAACATGATGTGGCCAATCAGAGGTGCCTTCAACTGTATTGTCATTCCAATCTTCTCCACCGTCTGGCCTAACATCGGTTGGGTACTGGACATATGCAACAACTGTGCCCTTTCCTACTAATCGTTCAATCCAATCTGTATAGGATTCTCTGCTTGGGTTGTTAAAGGCATGAAAAATAATGGCAAGTGGAACCCCTTCGATACCCGGATTTTCAGGCAATACTGGTAATGAGAGATAAATTGAGAAAGTGATATCTTCTTCGGTATCACCTTGTATTGCAGTGACATTATCGGGTAACGGATATGGATAAATTTCCAACACTTCTTGAAACGGTCCTGGTTGGCCGCCATATCCAAATGCTGGTTTATCAGGTGGAGATGGTGCAATACCTGCAAGCGCTGGTAGCCCAGGCATCATTAACCAAGCCGCGAAAAATATGGTTAATAGATGGCTCACTGAGTAAAAATTGTCGAGATAACCCTTTTCGGATTTCGGTAATTTTGGAATACCTCTCAAACCTATTGCGCAGGAAAACAAAATGAATCCATAGAGTGTTGGTAGAAGCAAAAATGCCCCTCTCAGGTATCGAATATCCATTATTACAAAGACTGCATACAAGCCAAAAATTAATCCAGAAAAGAATACTAAAACATGTTTGACCCAGGCGGGAATATATTTTTTCTGCTGTCCTCTAATCATCAACCATAAACCAAGACTGAGAATAATTGCACAAAGCAAAGTAACACTTGGAACACTTTTTCTCAAGATTAAAGTAATTTCAAGAGTTCTAATCGCTATTGGCCACACAGCATTTTCAAGACTATTACCAAGTATGAGCAAGTAAATTGTTTCAATAATTGCAATAATGGCGCCAAACGAAAAAATTAGGATTGGAAATATTGGCGATTGAATAAACTTAGCTAGGCCGCTTTTTTCCTTATTAGTGGCCCTCTCCATATATCGAAAATATGGCTTGAGTAAAAAAAAGGTTGTAATTAATTTCAAACATCAACATTACGAACTTCAGGAGTCTGGTCAGCGAGAATGAATTCTAAAAACGCCGCCCATAGTACATATTGAATGCTATTTTTCAATTCATCGGGACCGCCAACTTCTGCAATCATATTATCAAAAGTGTCTGTTGGTGAATGGTATGCGCTGTAGTCCTCATCATATGCACCGAGATGGAAAATTGTTTGAGCGCCGAGATTTCTAAATGTTACATGGTCCGAACGTCCAAAAGTATCTTCATGAACATCCATCACTAGGTTGTAGTGATCATCCCAATGCTGGTCACAACCTGCACCATAAGACCCCTCAATACGCAAATCCATCGGTGCTTTCATAACATCTCTATGAACGTAATCAAGAATCGTTGTGATAGCAACATCTTGAACATCTGGATCAAAATCTGGGCCAGACCAAGCATGATATGGGAAATAATCACCATTAGATTTCTTTGCTGGATAAGAAATTCCCATCATGTCCATATTGATGTAGAATCGTAATTCCTTGTCTTTTGGTAAACAATAATCACAATCGTTGTTGGCGAATGCATTTGATCCTCTCAAACCTGCTTCTTCGCTAGACCAAAGAGCAAGGAAAGTGTCACATCTGACCTCAACCTCAAGCAGCGCTTTAGCATACAACATTATTGCAACAGTTCCAGCAGTGTTGTCATATGCTCCTTCATAGGTTCCTCCACCTGGAGGTCCAGCAGGTGGAGCTATGTCCATATGTGCGCCAATGCCTTGAACACAAGAATCATCATAACCTCTTTTCCAAGCTATTACATTCAAACTTTCAGGCTGAGTTAAACTGAAAGTATCGGTGACTCTCATCAAATGTGTTTCATATCCTAGGCCTTCAAAATGCCCATGGAAGAAAGAAGCTGCTCTCTCAAAGGCAGGATTTGGTGACCCCATCCACCTATTGATATAGCCACCACATAATGTGGAATCAGTACACACACTGGTAATGAAATCCATCTTTTCGAACCATTCTGAGCCACTAATAATTACCTCGCCCTCAGCAATCGTGTATTCGAACGACTTGCCTTTGCCGTTAGCCTCGACTATAGTTATGCTAACTTCTTCAGCATATGGAATCGGTAATAATTTTCCATTAATCTGTTCATCTTCGACAACTGCATAGCCGTTTGGAATCACAATATCATCAATAAACATCATGACATTATTTGGTACTGAAATAGATCTGCCCTTGCCGGCAAGAAAGAATGTATGCCATTCGCCTCCACGTAATTCAGCATCTTTAGCATCAGTAAAGTCAATTTGGAAACCAGCAACATCATAGTCGCTATCAGCAGAATCTTCTCCAAAACATCCTGACATAGAAGCGCTGAAAAAAACCAGCACTAGTAAGATACTTTTCAATGCAGTACTCTGCATGAGATTACCTTAAGTCGCTGACTCATAGACTTTGTCAATTATAATTTAGGTTATACTGCAATACTCGAGGTTATCTTGGTGCGGATAGCGGGAGTCGAACCCACGACATAAGGTTGGAAACCTCAGATGATAACCACTTCACCATATCCGCGACATTGGTTGCGAGAAGTATTCCCTCTTTGAGTCAATCGGTTGCAATATCACTCGAATCCCGGTGGCGGCGGAGGTACTGGTCTATTTAATCCGAATTCAGCACGACGATTTTCCGAACTAGTATTCTTATTTGTTAATCTGGCTTTAAGCACATTTTCAGCATGTTCACGACGTTCTTTGTTTCGACGGATAGAGTTTGATTTTCCTCTCAAGTATAGTGTACCCATTAATGCAAACAACACCAATCCTGCAAGTGCTGCTTGGATTACTGGTTGCTTTAGCAGTTTGTTGATAGTATCCGTTTGATCGTCAATAATATTGGTCTTTAATCTTGAATCCTGAGCATCAAGTGCAATGGTAATTGAATCCATAGCAAACTCTGAACCAGGCTCTTTGGCAACTAAAACAAGTTGGTATAATCCTGCTTCCAATACTTCACCAGAGAATACAATAGTTTGGGTTCCTCCAGTATCTGGAGAAAAAATCAGCAATTGAACGGTGGTATCTGCTGCTATTCCATTCATAGCTTGCCATTCAAGCCTTACACCTGCATTAGTCATTTCTGTATTGACCGTACATGTGAAAGAGAACCAATCACCACCTGCTAAGTCTAACTCAATAGTTGATTCACTACAAGTTAGGGTTGCTTCACCAGCATTCCTGGTTGGGTCATCAGGCCAATGATCTAATTTGTAAGAGCCAGCAGTTTGATTGTCACCCCAACCGTCTCCATCAGAATCTATCCATTGAGAATCTTCTTCTGGGAATGCGTCCTCAATATTTGCCCATCCATCTCCATCATCGTCAGGACAACCATGTTTAGTGCCTTGATCAGATGTTCCACTTTCAAACGGACAACTATCTCCCATAGTTCCGGCTTCATTATCGCCATAGGTATCTTGGTCAGTATCAAACCATTGTGTATCATCACCTAGCCACAAGTCATTAGCATCACTAGCACCGTCAGAATCTTCATCAGGACAGCCAAATCTATCAATTGTAGAAGTCCCTACTACTGCAGGACAAGCATCTGGATTGGTGCCGTTTGGATTATCTCCATATCCATCGCCGTCAGTATCATTCCATTGAGAAGGATCATACGGAAAAGCATCATCAGTTTGTGCAGTTCCGTAATAATATGCATCAGGACAACC
>JAKUNX010000039.1 GCA_022451835.1 Candidatus Poseidoniaceae archaeon | reverse complement strand
CCACTATAGCCTATATCTAGACGGCCACTAACGCCTTCTAAGGTTGCACCACTATTTCCAGAGGTGAAATCTCCATCTATTTCCATTCGATAGGCTAATGTTTGGACATTATTGACGTTAATGAAGAAGATATCTTTTACTTCGTAAACAGTATCTCCTGTTAATGTGTTTAGAGATGCAGCAACATTGGCTTGCTGAATTAATTGTTGAACATCAAACTGAGTTTCATAGGTATATTTGTCACCAATTCGCCATGTTGGTACATCTGGCCAACCGTTTAGCGTACCGCTTTCAATATTTACTGGATTATCTGTGAAGCTGTTTTGTTTTGAGTCATTGAGGCTAGCCAATGGGGCAACAAACATAATCAAAATTAGAAGTATAGCCAAGCAGCGTTGCTTAAACATGGTCAGCCGAAGAAGTCCTATTACTTGAGAGAGTCGTTATTTAGTCTACTTTTGAGACTTCAACCATTCATGGCCGTAATACTTCCATTGTTCCATCGTCCATCCGTCAGGAAGCCCACCCTCGGGTAATTGCGGATCTGCAAGTAGTTCATCGATAGAAAAAGCATCAGAATCCGCAGCATCAGGAGGGAGTTGTAACGCTTGTTCGAAGACAAAACCAGGCGGTGGAGCGGCTGGTTTGCGAGTTTCGGAATTTAATTTTCCATCGCTATCAAAGGCTGAATCCAAATCATCTTGTTCCCATGTTTTTACTTTTTCTGCATTGCTTCTTCTTCGTCCAACCAGTACAAGCAGCATAATTACGATTAATGCAAGAGCGAGTTGAGCTATCGGGTTGGCTTCTTCTCCTGCGAGTAATGCCCCTGCTTCTTCTATGATATTGCGATCAGCAGGGCCTACATCGACGACCATTTCTTTTGAGCCAGGTTTTTCTGGGTTTTCATCCCACACAATTGCTTTAATCGTTACCTTACCTTCCTGCTTGAACGTATGTTCAACTCTAGCGCCAACTAGGTCAGCATCATTATCTTTAATTCCATCACCATTACTATCAAAGTTGATATCAGTATCCCATACATAGTTCAATCCACCTATGTCATTAAGTGAATCAACAGTTGAGCGAGCATCTAGAATACAGTTTTCATATGCTCGACATTGAATCGATTTTACTTTAACAAGCGGAGGAATATTGACAACATCAACCACTACAACCTCACTGGTAGTTGCGCCGTCGTCATCAGTCACGTGATAGACAACAGTATGTGAACCGCTTCTGTTCCACGCATAATTGAAAACATCTCCAACAATATCACAATCATCACTAGCTCCTCCTATGCCATCACTATCAATTCCAGGGTCAACATCCCAGCATTTGACTAGTGATGCTAAATCACTTTGCGTATCTGTTGAGTTTCCAGTAATAGTAATTGTTTGACCTTCAGCAATTGGTAAAATTGAATCTAATGGTTGTACTATTGGCGGGACATTTCTAATATTTACCCAGCGCTCATTTGTTGAACTAGTAGCACCATCGTCATCGGTGACATCGAGTCTAATAGTATGCAATCCAGAGGTTTGCCAACTCATATCAAATTCAGTGACTCTACCTTTTAGGAAGTAAATTAAGTCAGACTGGCGGTTATCTGGCCACCAAGTATGATCTAATTCCTCTATATCATCAACAGAATCTTCAGCCTGTCCTTTAATGGTGACTAACTGGTCTTCATCAAGTTGCCAAATCTGCTGTTCATCAGACTCAATAATTCCACTATTATCATACAGATTGATTATCGTGCTGTGAGGTGCGATGTTGGTGAATAAAATATCGATATCTGCTTCTGTTTGTGCTAAATCATCATCGACGCCAATAGCTTTGAACGAATGATAACCTTCAGTAGGAGCGGTAGTTGTACAAGTCTTGGTGTAATATCCTTCCATACATTGTGCATCAGGCCAAAAGACATCTACTACTCCAGGAAAAGGGTCTTCAGAATCAGTGTCATTAGCAAATGCATACAGCGTGATAGGATGTTCCACTCTTGCTTCTGTACGCATGCTTCTTATTTCTATTAATGGAGCCCTATTAGTGATGTTTGCATACATGATTTGTTCGACTTCATCACGTTCTTCATCAACAACAGTGACAACAATTGGATAGTTTCCATCGTCAATCCAAGTCCAATTAGTTTGACAACTGGTAGATACTACTTCCATGTAAGCCCATGAACGAGAACCATCATCATAAGGTATATCGAATATGCATGAAACATTGCCTCCATCTTCATCGAAACTTGAACTTGCATTGATGAAAACTTCGACCTTTGTTAGCGCACTAACATGATTTGCTACTGGCGTAGGCGATCTTCCCACAAATAATTCGATAATAGCATAGTCGTTATTTGGATTAGCATCTGCAGAGTTTAACTCATCAGGGTCTGCCTCCCAAGAAATTGGTATATTTCCAATTGGTTGGTTTTCTGGCACATCCCATGTGAAATTAGTTTTGTAGATTTCATAGGTAGATAATGATGGAACTGGTAAATTGAAATCATTACCAGTAGGTGGATAGATGCGCAAATCGGTTGCAACGCTATCTGTAATGCCATTATTTTGAATAGACACCTCGATAATAAGTTGATCTCCAGGAAGTACATTATATCCTGAAAGAGAATTTAGTTGCTTTAATTCTCCATCTCTATTTCTAGTAATTATGGCTCTTTCAGCATCAGCGAATAAGTCCAATACTACAAGGTCATCATCAAGAGTGATTGTCTTAGCCCCAACTAAACTGCCAGAAGTTGTCTTCGCTACTAATCCATGGCTTGCCCAATCGGTTGAAGTGACTGAACCGTCTACTGAATTACCGATGTTAATTATCGCCCAAGCAGTGCCATTAGCTGCTGTAGTAAGGGTTTGAACTTCCCCAGTAGCCTCATGCCTCAATTCTAGTGATACGCCGCTAGTACTGCTGAAACATCCTGCTGCTGATGAAGCATTTACCCAGACTTCTATCGGTGTATCCAAAGCGGTAACATCACTTTCAGTATCGATGAAAAGGCAATCATCTCTAATTCCGGGGTTATTGTAAATATTTACGCCAGATGAATCCTTTGGCATATATTCTTTGAGTCTAAAATCAATAGTCAGTCCGACATCTTCTTCAGTATGCTTCCAAGCAAAATTCCGGGCTGCTGGGCAGTACCAAGTATAGCCTGCTTCATCTCCGTCTGAATTAAACGAGGTAATTTCGTATGAGTAGTCACAGCCTCCATAGTTAATCGATTGGCCAAATTCATTGCTTGGTTTACCCACGCTAGTTACTTCGTAGGTCGAACTATTGGTGTCTGAGGATGGTGGAGGAAACGGCGTAATATAGTCACTTGAGCCGGACCATTGTGATGTTGAGGTTACTGTAGTAGTCCACCTATCTCCATTTCTTAAGGGGAAATCATAGTTTTCGCTTGGAGGGCTGTAGGTATTAGATATCGTGATGTCACCGATGGTTTGCTTCAAAAAGCTAATACCACTTGGTGTGAATTCTATGAACAAATCTAAATCACTTCTAAGTGATGCTAAATCACTTACTCTCAATACTTCTGTTTGAGTAAATTCAATTTCTGCGGTACCGGTGAAACTATCCAGCGAAACACCTGATTTGTCAAAATTAGCTGAGGTTCTAACAGTGTAAACTAATGTTGGTGTACCATCAACATTTTGTTCTGAAATAGACAATACTTCAGTTATTGAATCACCGTTAATTTCACCAACATTGGCTTCCACTCCTGAGTCGATAACTAACTGAGTGGGGTCAAATGTTCCAGCATATTTCCATTTATCGCCCACGCGCCAAACTGGAACATCAGTAGCGCTGGCAGATGACTTTGAACTATTTTCTGAATATGTAATGTCTTGAAGAGTGTCTGTTGCATCATAAGTAATTGTAGTGGATAGGAGCATGATTAATATCAAAGCCAGCGCTTTAATTTGCTGATAAGCGATGCTCCGCATGCTATGGCGACGCAATACATAGGCAATGAACACTTCTCCTACTGAGTAGGGTCAGAATTGGAAGTTTATTTCACAGCAAATCTGCTAATTCGTCCTTGATGATTTCTACTGCTTCAAGAATCTCATCTTTGTGACGAGCTCCAGTGATAACCATCTTTCCACTACCGAAAATCAAACAGACAACCTTAGGATAGTCTAATCGGTAAATCAAACCTGGGAATTGTTCTGGCTCGTATTCTACCTTATCGAAAGGAAGGTGGAAGGTTAAGTTGTTTAGATTCAACTTTCTTGGTACTCCAGCAAGTGGCTCTCCAGTGAATTTGTCGTTACCATCATAATCTTCAGGGTAATGAAGTGCATAGGTAGCAACCATGTTTTGAACTTCAATTTCTACATCATCCAAGTCCCATGTCTTGATTCCAGCACCACGTAGATCGGAAATCATTCTGTCGATTCCGGTATGGATATTGTCTTCATCTTTACCACCAGTACAAACTGCTCGGCCTGATCGGAACATTAGGATGGCTAGTTTCGGGTCAGTTACTCGATAAACGACACCTGGAAACTGCTCAGGTTCATATTCACAATTCAACTGAATTGCAATATCTGGGAGGTCAAGTTCTTCAGCAACTCTTGTGCTGGCAACTACATTTACTACTGTTAGACGTTCTTCATCTGTTGTCATGCTTATAAGCGGCTTATAAGAGGTATATAAATAAAAGCATTTGTCCTTGTGAAATTATTTTTCCCCAGGCTCAGTTTATGGTCCATATTGTGATATTTTCCACACTATCTATCTTCATTCCAGGGCTGCCTAATTTTGAAATCAATGTTCTACCGCCCGCAAGTTCTATAGCATCGCTGGTAAGTTTGGGGTTTTTTGTCAGTGCGACCATACATCCGCCGCCACCAGCACCGGTTAATTTAGCCCCAAGACTTGTCGGAGCAGCCGCTTTGATCAAATTATCAAGTTCTGGACTCGATACTCCTATGCTTTTGAGCATAATTTGATTCTCACTCATAGTCCTTCCCACTGCTTCATAATCTCCATTTCTTAATGCTTCAATACCTCTTCGAGCGATTTTTCCAATCGTTTCGATTTCTTCAATTCTAGACGGATTTTTTTGCAACATATTGGCGACTTTAGCAACTTGTTTACTAGTAGGTGCGCTAATCCCTGTGCTGCCGATAACTAGGTATACATCATCAGGCTTTTTGTCCAAATTCAACTCATGAATATGCCAAAATCTTTCGCCTTCTGGCATCTTTAAATCTCTTCGATATAGATAATCAATATCGTCTTCAATTTGGTCAGAGATAATGATAACTTCACCATGTGAGCAGGTAGAAGAATCCATTGGTGAAGCACGTCCATTTTGGGCTGCGGCTTCCACACTGTGAGCAAGAATAGCATTTTCGTCTGCATCCACAGCCTTTTCACCTTTGATGTGGAATAATTCACTGGTTGGTTTAATTGAGAAAAATCCTCGTTGATTATCATAAGCGTTTGTAGTTGATACATTAGCGCCAAATCCTTCAGCCCATTGTTGCTGAATTGTAGCATCACTTGTCTCTACCCATCTGCCCCGAGCTAAACGAAGTGCGCCTGCAAAGGCGACTGATAATGCTGCAGAAGAGCCAAGTCCTGAGGCTCTTGGGATGTTACCTTCAATGTGAATTGATAGGGGTGGCGCACCCTCACTGGCCGGCCACAATTTATCGATTAACCCCTTAATGTGCGGGTTTCGCTTCATGTTTAACGCACTACCATCAAGAAGCCACATGCCAGTCTGTGAAGGTTGAATCTTGACAGAAATCCTTTGGTCAATGGCTACTGCTACTGCAGGATGGCCATATACAACAGCATGTTCGCCAAATAGGATACATTTTCCAGGTGCGCTTGTGCTGATAAAACTCATCAAAGACCTCCATTTTGACCGCTAGTATGTCAACCTCATGATGCGGCTTTATTTGTGCTTTGATACGGTGACTTCAATAGTCGACTCATTATCGGAGCAAATAACTCAGCCGAGGTGATATTATCGAACATCCTCTATTAATGGATTATGGACCGGTTCCTGGTTGGATGATATTGGCAATTATTGGAGCAATATCCATATCATTTTTTACTTATCAAGTTTGGAAGGCAACCCGCTTGGTAATGATCGGAAAGCCTAACAACCGATTCGATAATTGGCCTGCTCGAATCAAAGAAGTTGCAACTGGGTGGTTGGGTCAAAAGAGAGTGTTGGAAGACAAAATTGCCGGCGGAATTCACGTCTTAATGTTCTGGGGCTTTCTCATGCTCTCCACAGACATGTTTGACCTAGCAACCGCAAACTGGTTTTCTCATAACTTGTTACCAGAAGTAATCAAAGGTCCATGGAACCTAATGGTTGAGACCGGCTACACAATTGCACTTGTTGGTTGTATGGCCGCTTTGACTAGAAGGGTAGTTTTCACTCCAGATAAACTCAAAGGCAAATCACAACTTGAGGGCAACGTAATTTTACTTTTGATTATGACCATAACGGTAACATCATTCTTTGTAGAAGCCGGGGAACAAGGCGTATCTTCAACATATGAGCCAATTGGTGCTTGGGTAGCAGAAACAATTGTGCCATCTACTAATGTTGTCGTTGGTGCATATTGGGCTCACATGTTGGCTATTGCAACATTTCTGTTTTTGATTCCACTTTCCAAGCATATGCATTTAGTGATGGCATTACCTAACGTATTCTTCCATGATATGCGTCCGATGGCGACAATGGAGCCAATGCAAGTTGGTGAAGATGGTAAAGCAGTATTGCTTGATGACTTGGATGTTGAGTCATTTGGTACAGTAAATTACACAGATTTGACGTGGCGAAATCTAATCGATGGGTGGGCATGTACTTCCTGTGCTCGCTGTCAAGATGTATGTCCTGCATATGCATCTGGAAAATCACTAAACCCAATGCAAATTATTCACGATGTTAGGAATTATGCCAATGACAATTATACTACACTTATGGCAGGAGAGGCTCCAGAACAGGATATTATTGCTAGGTTCGGTGAGGATTCAATCTGGGCTTGTACTACATGCCATGCTTGTGTCGAGGCATGTCCAATTTACATTGACCATGTGCCAAAACTTACCGATGCTAGAAGGCACTTGATGATGGAGCGAATGGAGTTTGACGAAAAGGTCGAAGATACCGTAATGCCACTTATGGCGACTATAGAGAACCTAGAATCTGATTCCAATCCTTACGGATTACCTTCTCATGAAAGAGGCGATTGGGCGGAAGGTCTTGATGTCAAAGTTGCTGAACCAGCCGAATACATCTACTTCGCTGGTTGTGCAGCATCATTTGATGAGCGTAATAAGAAGGTCGCAAGAGATACTATCAGCATTATGAAAGAAGCCGGCTTAGACGTTGGAATTCTCGGAATGCAAGAAGGTTGTAGTGGAGATGCAGCTCGCCGGGCAGGAAATGAATACTTATTCCAAATGCTTGCAGAAACTAATCTTGCGACTTTTGAGGAAATAGGGGTAAAGAAAGTGGTAGCCTCTTGTCCACACTGTTTCCATACTCTAGGTAAGGAATACAAAGACTATGGTGGTGAGGACATCGAAGTAATGCACCATTCTCAATTAATCAATCACCTTCAATCTGAAGGGAAGTTACCAGAACCTAAGCATGATGGTTCTGTAACCTATCATGACCCATGCTACTTAGGTAGGATTGGCGGTGAATTAGAAGCACCAAGAAAAGCCATTGGCGGAGTTGATATAGAAACTGAGCGCAGCGGTAAATCTTCCTTCTGTTGTGGTGCCGGTGGTGCTCAAATGTGGATGGAAGAACATGTCGATGAAGGTTATGACCGAGTTAATATCATTCGTTCAAAAGAACTTGCAGAAACAGGCGCTGATACTGTAGCAGTGGGTTGCCCATTCTGCTCAACTATGATTACCGACGGACTTTCTGCTATCGGCTCTGAAATGGAAGTGAAGGATATTGCAGAGATTGTTTGGGAACAACTCAAGGCAAATGATGCAGCGATTGAAGCCAAGAAGAGCGATAAATCGGAAGCAGCAGAAGCTTGATTGATATGCGTCTATTAGTTGTAGATCTATTGGCTGAAAGGAAAGCATTTGGTAAAGAAGGTGTTAGAGAGATTATAGCACATTTTGACAATCCAGAAGTATTTCTTTGGTCACCACATACAACAGATAGAACGGAATACGGCTTTGGAACAGTTGTTGAAAATCCAGTTGATTGCGATTTTATTGCCATAACTGGTTCACGCCGAAATGTTAGTTCATGGGAGCCTTGGATGGATAATGTTGCAGAGTTAATCCGAACTGCTGAGGTTCCAATAATTGGAATTTGTTTTGGTCATCAAATTATTGCTGCTGCTCTTGGAGGTAAAGTTGAGCGTGCATCCAAAGGTAGTCATTTTGTTTCTGAAGTGAAATATTTAGATGGCGCAGTAGTTAATGCCGTATTTACCCATCAAGACCATGTTGTTGATGCTGGAGAATTAGAGGTAATCGCTTCTGCAGAACATTGTAAAATTGCGGCTTGTCAACATCCAACCAGACCGATAAGAACTGTCCAATATCATCCTGAAGCGACATCTCGTATACTGTCTGAAGCAATTAAGCATGGTGATATGACCAAAGTCGAAGCAGAAGTTTTCGATATGACAAAGCCTTTGATAGATGTCAATGACTCACTCCTTGCTTGAATTAGAACGTTCAATGAAATCTTGTTCAAACGAGTAAAGACACAATATTAATCCAACAAAAAGTGCATATTCAGCATATGCTGCAACATCAATAGCATACTGGATTTTGTCCAAAGTTAGAATTGTATCTCCTTCAAGTCCATATTGATCTAAACCATTAACTGCACGAACGACTGCTTGAGACATAACAACATAAGAGATTAATGATAGTACAATACTAAAAATCCGTAACCTTTTCCCTTTTTGATTGGCATTTGGAATAGCAAAGTGGGAAACAATTGCCCAAACCATACCGACTTGAAATACCATTGAGGCTGTAATGACATGTAGTGCAAGATGGTCATACATGTTAGCAAATGACATTACAAACAAATTTCCACCAGTAAAAAGACCGCATAACATTGCTATAAACAATAATTTGCTAGACTTTATTCTACTAAATTCGACCCACATACGGTAAGAAAATAGCATTGTTGCAAGTCCTGAAATTGCTAAACCAATTGTGAAAACCCATCGCTCTACACCAGGGAAATCAGCTTCAGAGATAAAGAAGGGGAAGTCTCTAGAATTGCCATTTAGCAAATGAATTACCATGGCTAAAGGTACTACAGTAGCAGGTAGTAACCAACTAGTCTTAACTAAGGTTTCATCAGACAGGAATATTTTTCCAATTTTGATGCCATTTTTATCATTTTTCACTACGACACCGTGCATGGCGAATGGATTCGTGCCTATAACCTTCAAGTGTGATGGCTAACACCGCAACCTGTTTCAAATGCCTCTGCGAGTCCACGACACCCGTCGTCGAGAGAAAGTTCCGTTCAAAACAATGGAGCCAGGTAAAGTCTCGATGTATGTCTGTGGCGTGACTGTATACGATAATTGTCATTTAGGCCATGCTCGTTGCTATCTTGCGTTTGACTTGATCCATCGTTGGCTTGAAGCATCAGGATTTGATGTACATTATGTTCAGAATTTCACCGATATCGATGACAAAATCATCAATCGTGCCAACGAAACAGGAGCAGATTGGCGAAAATTAGTAGATGAAAATATTGCAGGATATTATGAAGATATGGACGCACTCAACATATTGAGAGCTGATGATTATCCACGTTGTACGGAATATGTAGATGATATGATTCGTATTACTCAAGATTTAATCGACAAAAATCATGCATATACTGCCAACGATGGCGTTTACTTCCATGTTGAGTCAGCACCTGAGAAATATGGGCAATTGACTGGCCAAAGTATTGATGCGGTACGCTCAGGTGCAGGTGGTCGAGTCGATGATACTGGATCTGGTAAGCGAGATCACAAGGATTTCGCTCTTTGGAAAGCCGCTAAACCAGGTGAGCCACACTGGGATTCTCCTTGGGGGCCAGGAAGGCCTGGTTGGCATATCGAATGTACTGCAATGTCAATGGATTACTTTGGGAAACAGTTTGATATTCACGGTGGGGGTCATGATTTGCGATTCCCGCATCATGAAGCAGAAATCTTCCAAGGTGAATGTCACACAGGTTGTTCACCAGTAGTTCATCATTGGTTGCACAATGGCTTTGTTAATATCGATGGAGAGAAAATGAGTAAATCTCTGGACAACTTTTGGACAATCAAAGATATCCTGAAACAAGTTGATGCAATGGTGTTAAGATTTGCTTTAATCAATGCACATTATCGTTCACCAATCGATATGAATGAGACCTTGTTAAAGGATGCTGAGCGCAATTATAATCGTGTTTTGAAGTGCTATATCAATGCACTAAAGAGCATGACTACGAAGTCACCAATTGCATTACCCCAACCAGATATTACTTCTCAACAGCCGTTAATCAAGTCCTTAGCAATGCTCGAGAAAATGGGCGAAGGATTTGCTCAAGCAATGGATGATGATTTCAATTCTCGCGATGCAGTTGCTAAGGTTCTTGGAGGAGTAAGAGAAATTTCCAAAGTGCTAGACAGTGGTTTAGATGACGCAGATAAAGACGCGTTTGCTCATTATGCAGTTGATTGGTTAGAAGAATCTGCTGGCGTAGTTCTTGGGATTTTGCCAACTCGAGAATTTGCCTTATTAGAGCCGGAAGAAGACCCGCGTAAAGCAGAGGTCGCGCCACGAGTAGAGGCTCTTCTTATCGAGAGAGCAGAAGCAAGAGCTAACAAAGATTGGGCAAAGGCAGATCAAATTCGTGATGAGTTGAACTCAATGGGAGTAATAGTAACAGATTCAGCTGATGGTCCAACTTGGGAACTTGAGTGATTGATAATCTAATTTGGCAGATTTACTTTACTTGGGCGGTGGTTTTAGGTCAGGTAAAACCGGCACGAATTGTTTTGGTTGGTGCTTTTCCATAACTGTTAGGAACTCATCCAAACTAATTACTCCATCTCCATTAGCATCAAATGTTTCTAACATAGCATCGATATCTGAAACCTTCACAGAATCTTTGAGTAGTGTGTTTACAGCTGTTCTAATCTCTCTCCTTGAGACATAACCGTCGTCAGTTTGATCAATTGCAGTGAACAACCTTACAGCAGAAAGACCCGAAGATTTCATAGCACTAGCAATCTTATCCTTGATGTCGATTGAATCATCTTGACCGCCAGAATCGCTTGATTTAGGAGATGATACATAGGAAGATTCGTTTATTTCGTCATCATCCCAAATCTTGTCAATCACCGTTGTTTGCGAGGTTAGTAGATCGTCATCGTCGCCTCGACTGACAACATACAATCCAAATAGCAATGCAATCACGATAATCAGCAAGATCAACTTTAACTGATTCTTAGTTGCTTCATCTGCCTCTGCTTCATCAATGAATTGGTCATCAGGTTGGTCAGCAAACATATCATCGTCATTATCAACAGTATTGTTATCGGTTGGACCAGGTAATGCTGTAGTATCACCACCGTTGTTGTTATTGCCGTTATTAGTGCCGCCATTGTTGTTATTGTTGCCGCTATTAGGGTCATCTTCGGGAAGTTGAACATTGACATTTATCCTGTCACCATTTTCCATTTCAACAGTGTAATAATTGTCATACAATTTTGTCATATCAATGTGATAATTTGCATGAGTTGAACGATTGATTACATCGAAGTATCTCGCATCACCTGAGGTGAAAATTGGGTCCAAAGTCAGGTTCTTCAAACGATTAACATTATCTTTGTAATCACCATCGAAAGTAGTATTCAACCAAGCATTAATTTCTTCATCAGTATCGCCATTGAACTCGACCCAATTAGCCTTCATGTCCTCATACTCATGGCGCATAGCCATTGCTAGACCTGCTTCGATTTCCGCAAAAGTTTGGCTACCATCTACTTCGGTCAATGATGTTACATCTACGGCTTTTTGGATTCCAGTACCATTGACATACTCCCAATCATCACCTTGCAATTGTTGCATGAGGTCAACATCACCAAATACGGCTTTGCCTTGTACAACTGTTAGTGCTACATCAGCATCAATAGCTTCTATCAAGTTTCGATATGGGTCTTCATGGAAGGTATCAATCACTACTAAATCGGCATACAAATCTGCTTTAATACGTCCAACAAAAGGAGTCCAACCTGTGGCATCAGCGGGATTACAAGTAACCATTTCTACTAACTCGTAATTGCTAAAGTGGCCACCAAGATTGTTGGTGTTCCACATATCTGCAACCTTTAATTCATGCAGGTTATTTTTCGAACCACTTGGCCCCCAATCTGGTGAAATTGAGATGCTTACACCTGCTTGGTCTGCTGCGACTACATCAGTTGTATCACCGTATAGTAATAGATTGGAAAGCGGAGACCACACAAGTTCTGAATTGACACTAGCCATTTTACTAAATTGTGAGGAATCTAATGCTGTTCCATGAATAACAATTGTTTCATCCATTATCAAATTCTTACTCCATAGTGCATCAAACTCGTCTTTACTTGATTGATCAACTCCTTCTGATAGATGAACAAACCAAGCGTTTAGAGTTCCTGCCTCGCTTTGACTGATAAGGTGGCTACCCGTATAATCATCATCTGCAGCACCACATACAGCGCATGTGGAAATACCATCTTGTCCGAAGTTGTATAACTCGACATTTCTCGAAAGAATGCTGTCCCAAGCTTGGGTGCCTGAACTTGGAGAACCTTGCATAGCAGTAACTCCACCAGAGACTGCTTGCACTTCAGCGTACTTCATTTGTTCACTTGCCATATCCCATCGATATGAAGATTGAATATTGGTCTTCATCCAAGTAATACTTTGTCCGTAATCCCAGTTGTTACCCCATTGATATCTATTC
>JAKUNX010000038.1 GCA_022451835.1 Candidatus Poseidoniaceae archaeon | reverse complement strand
CGCGACGATGTTACTAATCCCATTGGCAGCAGTAGTAACTCTAGAACCATTTCTGAATGTAATGTAGTATTCAATATGTTAAAATGCGGTTTAGTACAGGAAGGTTTGAGCAGCATGGAAGAGAGTGACGGTAATTATTCAGATCCGCCACAAGGCGCGTATTATTTTGTCTATGCTTTGTCAATAATTCTACTTGGTGTAGCAATGTTTGCTTATCCTCTTTGGTAATTGTGTGGTAGAAAGCGATTCTTCAAATAAAGAATCCCATACCTTAGTTTATGTGCGGTATATCTGGGATGTTTGCATCACCAGATGAAGCTGTGATAAATAGGATGGTTAGCATTCTTTCGCATAGAGGTCCGGATGGTAATGGAATTTGGCAAGATTCAGACATAGCACTTGGCCACAATAGACTGTCAATTGTAGACCTTGCAGGCAGCAGTCAGCCAATAATTGGCAATAATGGTACGGTATTAATTGCTAATGGAGAAATTTACAACCACCTTGATCATAGAGCCAAACTAAACTATCGGTGGCAAACTTCTGGAGATTCAGAAGTGATAATTGCACTACATGATAATTTCATCAAAAATGGTGGCGGCGACAAGCATGCAAAATGGATTGAAAAACTCAATGGAATGTTTAGTTTCGCACTTTGGGATGCTAATAGGAAGGAGTTGATTTTAGCTCGTGACCCACTTGGTATAAAGCCGTTAATTCGGTGTAATGTCGGGGGTAGCCTTCTTTTTGCTAGTGAAATTAAAGCATTTCATGCACATGAATCGTATAATCCAAAACTTGATGAATTATCTTTAGCATTACGTTTATCTTGGGAATATACGCTTGATTCTTCTACTTTAATTGAGGATGTACATCAAGTTAGACCTGGAACTGTTGAAGTATGGAGATTAGATGATGAATTCAAACCATATTTACATTCAGTTTCAAATTTTGAGCGTCAGAAACTTAATCCAATCTCTAATTGGAATCCTGATTCTAGTGCGAAGTCTTTGTTGGAATCTTTTACAGTAAGTGTTCAAGAGAGATTAATGGCTGATGTTCCAGTTGGTATTGTGTTATCTGGCGGGCTTGATTCATCTTTAGTAGCAGCAGTTGCTAGTGAAGCTGCTGAGCGTGAAGGAAAACCAGTTCCTGAATGTTGGACAGTTGCAGAAAGTGAAGATAATCCAGATTGGATTGCAGCTGAGAATGTCGCATCATCTCTTGATTTGATACATCACCAAAAAATAATGACAGAGGATTCATTTGTTAATGACATCCCTCAACTTTCTTGGTTTGGCGAGGATTTAGATGTTTCAGTATTATTTTTTCAACCATTATTTCAAGAGATGAGAAAGCATGTCAAAGTAGGTTTATGTGGCCAAGGGGCAGATGAAATACATGGAGGATATCCTAGATATAAGTCGCTGACTGAACACAAAAACCTTGTTCTTGAGAGATTAAATTCTATTGATTCTTCAGTTACTTCTAGTATCCTTAAACGGGATTTACCTAGTGATTCATGTTGGTATTCAAGCAGTTTACATCCTAGTGATTACACTAGAACTTTGGATGAAATGCTGAACTTTGAATTAGAGCGCGGGCAATTAAGTAATTTCCAACTTAGATTAGTAGACCGGCATTCTATGGCTCACTCTTTAGAAGTAAGAGTTCCTTTCCTTGGTAAGTATCACCGTGAGCAATCTTATCGATTACCAACTGAATGGCGCCTACCTAATAATGGCCTAGAAAAAGCAGCTTTACGTAGTGCTGCAAGGTTAACAGGTCTAGCAAGAGATATCACTGATCGACCTAAATTGCCTGCTGGAACCGCTACTTCACCCAACCAATTGAAATCATTCCTATCAGAATTTTCTCACTTGTCTAAAGATTTGTCGAATAATTATGCCAAATTTACTAAGGTATTGAAAAATCAACCTGATATGGCTTTAGGTCTCGGATTATTTGAGGCTCTACACATAATAGAACCAACTCATAAACGTTCTAAATATTCTATAGAATCATTGATTGAGGAGGTTTTAGCATGAACCTTAATGATTTGAATGAGATGTTAGAGTCTAAGCGCCAAGAAATTACTAATTGGATGAATATTAAACGTGCAGAAGTCCCTATTCCAATTTATGGCAGTGTTGATGTTAGAGATGCGGGATGGAAAATCGCAGTAGTGGATGCCAACCACTTTCCCGCTGGATTCAATAATGTTGCTAAAGAGGATGAAGAACATTTAGCAGCTTTACTAAAAAATCATATTAATCGTCGCGATAAAAAATGCGAATGGATACACCTCTATCCAGAATCTCATACAAGGAATGCTGCATATGTAGAAAACCTAACTACGTTGCATCGATTGATAGAAAGAGCTGGTTTTAGATGTACTGTTGGTTCCCCTGAGTTAAGTGATCTCGGCTCGATTGCTGGCCTTTCTGGCCCGCTCAAACTAGATGTAGTGGAACTACAAGAAATCGATGGCCAGGAAAGTATTGTGGTCGATGGATTAAGGCCTGATTTGATCTTATTAAATAATGACTTGACTGAAGGAATAGTTCCAGGTCTTGGAACTGGCAGGGTTTCACCACCTCCAGTAATGGGATGGCATAAAAGGAAAAAGTCACACCATTATGAGGCGTTAAGTGAATATGTCAAAGAAATATCTGAGATGATAGGGATTGACTCATGGAGTCTTATTGCTGATTGGTTTGTCTCCAAAGATAAGTGCTTAGACAGAGAAAGTTGTCGAATAGAACTTGCTGCAGAAGTTGATGAATTTATCAAAAAGATAAGGGAAAGATATGCTTCATTAGGAATTGACAGAGAACCAGTAGTATTCATCAAGAATGATAGCGGAACCTATGGTTTAGGAATTTTATCGGTAAAGAGTGGTGATGAATTATTATCATTGTCAAATAGGAAAATGAAGAAATTGATGTATTCTAAAGGCGGGGTTGAAGTAGAAAACTTCCTGATTCAAGAAGGAATTCCTACTAGATTAGAAACCGAAAATGGTGGACCTGTAGAGCCAGTAGTTTACTTGGTAGATGGTCAAGCAGCTTCTTGGTTCTATCGAATAAACGAAAAGAAAAGCGATATTGAAAATCTAAATTCTCCTAGTGCATCATTCCAAAGTTACTCCAATATTGGAAATTTGTATGGCGAAAATGCTCATGGTTGGCACACCTTAGTTGCAGAACTTTCCATGCTTGCAATGGGTAAAGAATTCTCTGCTTACCAAGAGTGATTTTATTTATTATCAAGAATACATGATTATACTGAACAAGTTCTCGGAGAGATATGGGCAGAGCGTGGTTATACTCACTAACCATCCTCATTGGCCTGTGGGTATCCGCCACTGCTTTTGGTGGACTAATGCCAGATAACCTAGCAGAATGGCCAGTGAATATTTGGTGTTGGTCAGTATTTGGCTATATTTACAAGTCTACCAATCGAAAAGAAAGAATAGAGATGTTGACAGTTCTTGCTTTTGCTACTCCAATGGAATTGTTCTTTAGTGAGGTTTGGAAAATTTACGAATATCAGCGAGGATTAATGCCATTATTTGTTCCTGCAGGTCACTATTTCTTATTTGATTTAGGCAGAATAATGGCGAGTAAGTTTGATCAGAAGTTAGCCATGCCAATTCTACTTCCATTCATCCCCATGGTTGCATTCGGGGTTTGGGATGGAACTGATACTTCCGCAACATTATTGCTAATCATGGTGCTTGCATTTACCAAATTTGGTCCACAACCATGTTTGTATGCATCAATGGCTTGGGCAGCACTAGCTATGGAAATTGTTGGCACACAGTTAGGCAATTGGACTTGGGCAAATGAAGTGCCATGGACCGGATTAACCGCTTGGAATCCACCTTTATTGGTTGGAGCGTTTTATTGTTTAGGCGACTTATTAGTCAATATGACAGTCGTTAGGTTTGAAGAGAAGGCCTCCGTCGGGGTGTATGAATGACATCAACTGATGACCTGAAAAAGCGTAGGGAAAAAGAAGCCTTGCGCATTAGAACTTTTTTAAATCGTCAGCGTAGTGTTCAACATTCATCATTAAAAGGAGGCGAGAATACTGTTGCTTTTGTTGAAGAGCGATTATGTATTGGTTGTGATCAATGTGATATTGTTTGTGATGATAATGCTATTGAACTCTACAAAGTCCCTATGCTCAGTCCACTGATGAATGTTGAATCTAATCGTAAAGCGAAAATTATCAGAGATGCTTGTACTGGATGTAGGCTATGTGTTCTTGCTTGTCCTACTGATGCCATTTCAATGATTGATAGGTGATTAAATGAGCAGTAAGAGCAAAGCCAAAAACGATGCACAACGCTTTGGCGGTGAGTTTGGCCCTTATCGAAAACCAGGAACAACAGGAGTTCCTCTCTCCACTTTCAAAACATTAGTTTGGACTTCAAACATTGGGGGATTGCTTCTTGTTGTCATAGCTTTGGAAATGTTATTTGTTAGACAGATGTTTTTCTGGGGATTGATGGCATTGCTAGGTGGTGTTGCTATAGCACTATTCCCTTCTAACTATGAGATACTTGGAATGAGTGGCTCAGACGAAGAAAAGCCAAAGAAAAAGGCAAAAAAGAAGTCAAAGTAATCATGCTTCAGTTTCTATAACTGGAACTGATTTTTGTCCAATATTTTCCTTCTTTTCGTTAATTTGCTGAGCAAGGAAAGAGACAACATCAAGAATCTTAATGTCAGCATATCTTTCATCACCTTCAAATTTCAAACATTCAAAGTGTGTGACACACTTAGGGCAAGCGGTCAACATAGTATCTGCGCCTGTTGATTTGATTTCTTCCATTCTCGCAACACGTAGAGCTCTTGCGTTTTCGTTGCATGACATCATACTTGAAACGCCACAGCACATTGCATCTTCACCACTGTGCTCCATCTCAACAATGCTTACACCTTCAACAGATTGTATTAGTTCACGTGGTTCTTCGTAAACGCCCATCTGCCTACCTAGCCTACAAGGGTCATGGTAAGTTACAGTCGTCTCTTCTTCTGCCTTCAGATTCATATCAAATCCTTGTTCAATCAAGAATTCAGTAGTGTGCATAACTTTGATATCTTCTAGTTCATAATCTCTAGCAAAAGTTCTGAAACACTCTGCACATGAGGATACTAAGGTATCAATTCCGGATTGCTGAATTTTCTTTTGGTTGTAAGCTTTCAATTTATCAAATACTTCAGTAAGTCCTTGCCATTTTTGGTCATGACCACAACACTTTAGGAAATCTCTTCCCAAGTAAGAAACATCCAAGTCTATCGCTTCAAAGAGAGTGAATGCAGAGGTTGTTGCATCTCCTAAGTTCATCTCTCCTTCATTGACGTGAGAGAATACCATTTCTTGATCTAGATAGTCAACACATCCAGGGTAGTAACCTACATTAGATTCGATTGGATAATCCTCAACAGGGATGAAATCTATGTCAGCATCATCTTCAGCTTCTGCAGCAAGGACTGCTTGAAGTACTGTATGAGGGATTTCAGCCTGTGGACCTCCAACTATCAAGCCTCTTCGGATGTCAACATATGAGTCATAATCGACTAATTGTGGACATGCATTAGTACATGCAGTACAAGTCAGACAAGAGTACATAGGCACACCGTCATCCTCATTATTCCATGAGTTGTAAATAATATTCAATTTATCACCACCATTGAATAAACGAACAGGACAAGCATCATCACAAAGGTCACAACCGTAACATTTGTTCATCTCAAACTCGTAGCCTCTTGCCATCGATCTTAACAGAATGAATACCATTGCACCAAATGTTAGACAAGGAATGAACATGGCGTAAATCAACTTAGCATCCAAACTCTTAGGATTCATGTGGTAACTTGGATTGTCAACTTGGCTATAACTTGTGCCTCCGAGAGCCATTTCTACACTGTTGCTTAGATTTACAGATTTTCCTTCAAGGGATGCAGGTGCGGAACTTGACCACAACAGTAGCGGTTGGAAGGCATTAATTTCGAGACTGATTTCTTTCATCATTGTGTCATTAATTGCTAATGGTCCTGTTATTTCTACATCCATTTGGTAAGTGTAACTACCTACTGATAGTTCTAATGAATCTCCTGCACAGTTAGTAAACTCAGATACAATATTATTATTTGAATCATAAACAACCATTGTACTACTAATCATTGTTTCAGTCTTCACATCGTTAATTTTTCTTTCTTCTGCACGATGTTCACAAACTATGTCGGTTGCAATTTTGTCAACAGATTCGTGATGACCATCAGGGAATAAAACAGGATCTTCAGTAATTGTAAACGAGCCGATAGATGACCAAGAATCAGCATCAGTTAGAACGGTTGAATCTTGAGCAGCATTAATTCCATTCTCTGGATCTTGATGGCCATTAGCATCAGAGAAATCAATAATCACCTGATGTCCGGGCTGGTAAATAACCCAATCAAGCCAAGCAGAAGTTGGGACAATACCATCATCGGACCAGCCAAATTGGTCAGTGAATTCATTTGTATCATGAACATGAACATCAACTGGCTGAGTCCTCATTTCTTCTAACTCGCCATAATCAGAAATAGTTCCCAGGCCCTTTGCCCCCCAAAACCCTTTGTCATAAACATCCCATGTTGCTACTGTAGCAGCAGTGGAAAGAATTAGAGCACCCACTAAAATTTGCTTGGCATGGCCTGGAGTGAAGGCTGAACCCCATGCTTTAGTCAAAACCATCCGGGCACCAAAGTAAATACAAATCCACAGTAGAACCCCCGTCATTAGCCAAGGTAAGGCATTGAAAGCTTCCGCTAACCAGGGTTCTCTTACTCCACAAAGTAAGTCTCCGTGACTATCTAGTTTACAATAGTCAGATCTATTTTTATGATATAATTCTAAGAAAATATTGATAGAAAATACAGAGATAAACCAAATGTGTGCTAAGTAAACAGCACCAGCAGCGGCAAACCATGGATCTTCAACAGGCCGTTTTTCTCTTCCGCCCAAGAAAGGAGGAAGTATCAAAATTCCTACTGGGATTCCTGTTAGAGCAGCGCCCCACCATGCAGCGTTCCAAGGAAACACTGGTTGTCCGAAAATCTCTCCAACAAATCCGGTAGGTACGGTAAATTGTGGTAGATATTCTCCCCATCTTAGATATCCATATGAGAACAATACATACCAATCAGGGAAAACGAAACCAGCTTGTGCATATGGGTCAGCAGCACCATGGAGTGGCGGTGGAATAATCCATGCGTAATACAACAGCACAGCACCCATAAATGCGAAAATCAGTACATCTCTAAGAACTTCATGTGGCCAAAAGCCATGACCCATTCTAGTTCGTTTTCGCTTTTCAGCAGTGGTTTGAAGTTTTTCTTTTTCATCCATGTAAGATGAAGCAACTCTACCAAGATTTTCTACTAGTCCCATTTAATTCACCCAAATATCAATGCGGCTCCGCAATTCCCTGTACCCAAACAATAAACAAATGAACAATAATTAAACCGGTCACAATTACAGGTAAAATGAATACATGTATGAAATACATCCTTGTTACAGTACGTGGAGTAAGAGCAGAACCACCAAACAGTAGTGTAGCAATTTGCTTACCGATTAATGGACTTGAGTTTGCTAGGTTAATTCCGATTACAGCAGCACCATATGCTAATGAATCCCATGGTAGAAGATATCCAGAATAACCAAACACAATTGTAAGTGCCATAAGTGCTACTCCAATCAACCAATTCAATTCTCTAGGGTTTCTGTAAGCGCCGGTAAAGTAAACTCTACACATGTGTAAGAATACACTTGCAACCATGAAGTGAGTTCCCCAATGGTGAACAGCTCTGATAATATAGCCAAATGGCAATTCTGTCATGATATATTGCATACTCAAATATGCTGGCGAAGGAATACCTTCTCCACCTGGAACATAATAGATTCCTAGTACGGTTCCGGTAATGACTAGGATGATGAATGATAGGAATGATATGCCGCCAAGACAGTACAGAGGATACCAATACCAAATTATTCTGAGTTTATATTTTTCAGCGTGAGTAAGTGGCATTTGTCTGTGCATGTTGTAGTATGCGCCTTTTGACATGTTCCAGTAATCTTGGATTCTAAATCTGGTATCTAGCCAAGAAAATACCCACAAAAAGGAACGTTCCGCAAAGCCCATTTTACCAGTAGATTCTACAGCTCGCAAAATCTCTCTACGTGGCATCTCTTCGTTTTCCTTACGCAATGTAAAAGCAACTAAGACTATGATGAAAGCAATAAAGAACCAAAGAATCCAGAACATTGTAGTCATTTTTTCACCTCAATCACAATATGTGTACCAGTCGAGGTAATCAGTGATTCCCTCTATGTTGTCGCCATTCATTTGTACTGGAATAATTGGCAAACCTACTGGAGCAGGGCCGCCAGCAACCTTGATTCCAGCATAATTGAATGTAGCACCGTTAGAACGGTTTCTGTTTGTATTCATTTCCAAAGCAGTTGGATCAAATCTTGAAGAGTGGCAAATACAGAACAATTTGGTACCTCCATCATCAGTGCCGTTAGGAGTCCAAGAGTCATCAGTAAAGGAGTTAGAAACCAGTTGCCAACCTGGGATACAGCAAAGATGGGTACAACGACCATAGATAATTACTATATTGTCGGAGGGGAATATTCTAGGATCTAAGTCGGACATATCTTCAAAGTGTCCAATACGCTTACCGGTTTCGTCATATCCTTCCATCATTTGGAATCTTGCTTTACCATTTGTCACTGGAGTATCTTTGTTTTTCTCGTGGTCGACATAAACAACTATTACAGGAACTCCATTCCAAATTCCAGCGGCACCCGCAGTTCCAGTAGATGATTTTGCTGCTTCATCAACAAAGTCTTGCCTAGTCATTTGTAATTCGTGCTTGGCTCCATACCATGCTTCATCTTCTCTTCCTTTAGCCCAGTATATCACTCCATTGTTACTGCCGCCTGAATCAGCACCTGGTGGCAGCAAGATTGCGGAGAACCCTAGCACTCCTAAGGATGCGGCAAGTACGCCAGTAGCAGTATTGAATCCGTACTTTAGGAACTGACGACGATTGATAATTTTGTTAGTGCCAAATGCTGAGTCCCCATCATCAAGTGCCGGAGCAGGTTTCAAATCGTATTCTCTAGCCAAATAAATCACACCTTGTATTCTTTCCAGTCTTTTTGATGTTCTGGGATATATTTGTTCATTGCATGCTTAACTATGATTGTGTCTGGTAAAATGAATTTAAGATATACAAGCCCCATTAGAATCAATGTCGTAGTTGCTATGGCTAAATGGAATGCAAGTTGTCTTTGGTCCCAGCCATTGGCTAAGCCATAAATCAAAGAGAAAACCCAATAACACGACCAAAAAATCCCCCAAATAAAGAAGAACATTGTTAGATAAGATGCTCCAGAAGGTGCTAATTTTGCACTGACGATTGAGCCTAAATCGGCTTCAGTGAACACCCCTTTTTCGATAGCTACATCCATCTGTTCTTCAGTCAAAGAAGCATCTTCGAGAGACTTTCTAGCGTCTTCAACACTAATTTTTCCTTTTGCTACTCCTCGTAGTAATTTGGTAATCGTATCATCCATCATTGATCACCTCTTCGTCTTATTTTGTAACGCAAGCGCAATTGATTGCTTCTGCCTTTGTATGATGATGAAAAACTGTATCTTAGCATTAAGCCAGCGAAAAGGATTACAGCCAATACTGCACCGAAACCTAACAGGCCAAGTACGTGTGCTCTAAATTCAGCACCCATGTGTTTTAGGTCAACGCCAGTTTCTTGTGGTTCAGGTGGGCTGACATTGCCATCGCCAGCAAAAAGTGTCCGTGTACCCATAGCAGTAGTTTTTTCATCACCCTCCTGTAGTGCGAAGATTAGTTGATTCCACTTATCCTCGGGGCCTGGACCTTGATCGCCATTAACAGAATTGCCGGTAATCCAAAAATCAACAACGCCTGTCTCAGCGGCTGGAGCAGCCCATGATAAAATCCACATTCTGTCATCTAGGCCAGCAGCAGCTTCAGTTTGAGTTAGAGTCGTAGGATCATCTTCCCAATTTTGAAGATTTTCTCCCGATAAAACGCCATCAGAAACTCTCATTGAAAATCCTGCAGTCCATGGGCTTGCAGCATCTGGGCCACCAATAATTTGAAGTTTCAATTCGTATGTCTGGCCTGACTCCCAAGCGTAAGGGACATCATCAAGAATAATTTGTACCGTGTTGTCTGCTATAGCATTGTGGCATAAACATCCTTCTTTAGCAACATCATCAATGGTTTCTCCTGCGTTGGATTGTTCTCCGCCAATGCCTCCATGATAAGATGATGCAATGCCAGGAAGAGTCAACAAAACCAACAACATTGTGCCTAGCGCAAGGTGTTTTCTATTTGGCTTGCGCAACATTGACACACCCAGTATTTTCTCCCACCAGTAAGAGCCCTTTAAACATTACCAAAATCTATGGCCTAATTTATTCGCAGTACCTCGTTTTTCGTCAACTATATAAACTTCTAAATACGCCTAAAATACCATGTCTAAAGGGATAGTTCAATAACGGGGAGTTTTTGCATGATTTGAGAGCAATGCCGACACCATTTGACAACACTTATGATTTGTCGGAATCACAACTTGTAGATTTAGAAAAAGCCGAAGAAATGATGTTGAAAAATGATCTTGGTAACGCTGAACAATTACTACTAAAAATGCTAGAAGATGATGAAGACTGTATCCCAGTTTTGTCTAACCTTGGCCACCTATATGGGCGATACTTGTCAGAATTTGAAACTGCGATTGAATATTATAATCGAGTTTTGGAAATTGAACCCGACAATGCATGGGCAAGAGATTCTAGGAGAAGATATCTAAGGTACATTGAATGATTAGATAAAGTTCATTGAGCATCAACAACACCAGCAAACAATGGAATCATCACAGATTTTGATTGCAGGGGTTGGCGGCCTAGGTTGTTCGTGGGCTAAAGGCGCTTGGTCAAAATGCGACTCAGAAGCCGATGTCTTACTGATTGATGCAGATGATGAGAGTTTTTCTTCTGTAGAGCGTGGCCATATTCTTCGATTGGGTACTGTAGTAGATAAATTGGGATGTGCTGCTCTTCCGCCTTTGGCTGAACAAAGGATGCGTAGCGTATCTGCGATGGTTCGAAAATTAATGGAGCCTGTTGAATTGGTAATTTTGCTGACTGGACTTGGTGGCGGCACAGGAACAGGGGCTGCTCATGAATTTGCTCGACAGGCTCGATTATCTGGTGCAGTCGTGATTGCCGTTGCAGCAATGCCTTTTGAAATTCAATCTACCAGGCTTAAAATCGCTGAAGAAGGTTTTGAAAGACTTGATAAATTCGCTCATGTAACAGTCCATCTTTCTCTTGAAAGACTGGCTAGACAAGCAAGAGAAAAGGGCAGAAGTTGGCAAATGGGTGCTGAGTGGGTAGAGGATTTAGTAGATGGTTTGGTACGTACTTTACTTAGGATGGGATTGATTAATCTCGACCTAATGGATTTGAGGGCTATTGTTGAACAGGATGGAAAGTCAACCCTATTGGTTGGATTAGGAGATCCAGATGAGCCAGAGAAAATACTTCATTCTGCTATGATGGCGCCATTAGCCGCATTGGATGTCGGTGGTGCAACTGGATGTTTGATTCAAATTGAAGGTGGTTTGGGGATGACCTTGAGTCAAGTTGACTCGGTTGCTAGACTGTTTACAGAAGCTCTTGATTCAAATGCTCAAGTAATTCTAGGAGCAAGAGTAAGTGAAGACTTACATAACAGTATGCGAGTAGTTACTCTGCTATCTGGTATAGCTGATGATTAGTCTAAATCAATGGTTTCATCCCACTCAATATTATCAATTTGAGGTTGATCCTGTTCAGCATCCCAATCAACATCAACATCTTCCTGCCAAACCTCACCATTTTCGTCATTATTTTGTTCTTTAGATGGTACTTCATCCGAAACATCCTCGATAAATGGATCTTCTTCTTGATTGGATTTATTGGAATTATCAATAATTCTTTTTACTTCAACAGAAGAATCATCATTGCCGATAATTTTGCTTAACACTATTCTATGGGTGAAAATCACAGTGACTATAACTACGCCATGCCCAATAGACATTACTGTGACGATATCATCGAAAAATGTAGTAAGCATTGCGACACTTCCTGCATAGGCATATCCAAAACCAAGACCCCAAGTCAAGGCATTTTCTTCACTAATTAACTTAAATTTACTTCGATAGCCCTTAGAAGTCATTGACCAGATCGCTACGAAGACAGTAAAAATCATCAAAGTAATTTCTTCAAAGAATACTTGGAAATTTGAAGGTGTCATGAAATTCTGACGCCAAATAGTAAGTAGATGCCAAGTAATGAATACATGGCAAATAACGGTCCATCTAGAACTAAATCTTTGCAAACTTGGTTTCATCGATGCCAGTTTCTTGAATTTCCATGAATAACTAATGCTGCCGATTGTTAATCCAATAGCAAGTAAAGAAAAGGGAATGGCTAAAACAATAGATTCATTGAATGTATTTTCTAAGTCATCTAATTGATAAAATACAGCGGCTAAAATTATGCTTAATACACTGATGGAGGATAATAGAACAACTAAAGAGAATCGAATACTACTTGATTTAGTAGATTTACTTGAAGGTTTTGCACTTGTTGATGAAGCCCACATAGAGAATGAAGTGCCTTGGATAATAGACCAAACAACAAATAACATTCCGAGGATTAATGGAATTGATTTATTTGCGTCGCTAATAACACCATTTTCTCCGGTGGTAAGTGTAATTGTTAACAATATTAATCCAGCAACGATTAATGGAAATAAACAGATTCTAAATTTACTAAAATTATTCCATAATCTAGAGGAGGTAATTTCGTCTTCATCATTTGACAATGTAATCCAACTACTGACTTTAGGATTTTTTGAAAGTAGAGCAGTTATGCAATAAGAAATTGATAAACTGGCAAAGGTCATTGAAGCGAAAATCGTAAGCGAATCCACTTTTGCAGCGATGTAAAGTATTGTGGATAGTATGGTGATTAAGAAAATATGTGGCATGGTGGATGTAGAAAGTAGTGTTTTGACTAAACTTACCATAGAAATATTTTGTTCTTCAAACTGTGACAAAATATCTTCACTGGAATTAGAACTCGTTTCAGAATCACTATCCATACTGCAACAATTAGACCGACAAAGGAAAATGATTTGATATTATCCAAAGAAATTAAGTCAAATTATCATTAACACGTGTCATGGCCAAACGTCTGACCAAGGCATTACGCGGAAAAAGGCGTTGGCTCGGAGTTTTAGTTTCACCAGAAATTAAATCAAAAAGCCAAATGGTTTCAAGTATTGAAAAATTATCTCAAAGGTTAAAACTTAGCAGTAAGCCAAAAATC
>JAKUNX010000037.1 GCA_022451835.1 Candidatus Poseidoniaceae archaeon | reverse complement strand
GTATCTTGATAATCCACAAGATGCTGATGATCTTCTCGAAATGCTCTGCCCACCTGTTCGAAATTGGTTCAAAGATAAATTCCCTGATTTTACAAGACCACAAAAATTAGCCATACCAGCGATAATGGATAGAAAACATCTGTTGTTATGTTCACCTACTGGTTCTGGTAAAACTCTAACTGCATTTTTGACGGTAATTGACCAATTAGTAAGAATGGCACTGGATGGAAAATTACAGAAAAAGGTTCACTGTGTGTATATCTCTCCTATCAAAGCGTTAGCTAATGATATTCAAAGGAATCTTATTGGTCCATTATCTGAAATCTCAGAAAGATATCTACCAGATAGGGCTCAAGAAATTAAAGTTGGACTTAGGACAGGAGATACTCCTCAATCAGAACGGCAGAGGATGTTAAAACACCCACCACACATCTTGATTACAACACCTGAAAGCCTAGCTATTGCTATTACCTCACAGAAATTCCAGCCTCTAGTTAGTGAACTCGAATATATGATTGTGGATGAACTTCATTCTCTTGTACCTACAAAAAGAGGAGTACACTTAGGATTGACTTTATCATATTTAGATACGTTATTACAGACTCCAGTCCAAAGAATTGGAATCTCTGCAACTATGGAGCCGTTGGAAAAAGTTGCTGAATATCTTGTTTCAAGTGATGATAGAGAAAGCCGAGGTGAAGAGAGTCATGTTAGTATTGCAAAGGTATCTGGATCTCGTGAATTAGACATGGACATCATCATCCCTGACAACAGATTTAGTGATCTATCCGTAATGAAAGTATTAGAGAAAAATATAGAGGTAATTGCTGATTTAATTACTGCTCACACAACAACTTTAGTATTTGCTAATACCAGAAAAATGACTGAAACATTAGTTCAAAGACTAAGGCCACACCTTGGAGATTTAATTGCTGGACACCATGGTTCAATGGACAAAAAAATCCGTCTAGATGTTGAGAAGCGATTAAAGCATGGGCATCTAAGAGCTGTTGTCACATCATCTTCTTTAGAAATGGGAATCGATATTGGTTCAGTCGATTTAGTAATACAAGTTGGCAGCCCTGGAGATATCGCTACTGCATTACAACGTATTGGTCGAGCTGGGCACCATGTTGGGGGCATACCTAGGGCAAGGTTTTTGCCAACTAGCGTTGATGATTTGATTGAATTAGCTGCCCTTCAATCTGCTATTCAAAAAGGCGACATGGATATCCTTCACTTCCCTGAAAACAGTTTGGATGTTGTTGCACAGTTTATGATTGGCTTAGTTATTATTAATCAAATTGACATCGATGAAGCATACGAAATAATTGTTAATTCTTGGTCATATAGAAATTTCGAATATGATGACTTCATCGAAGTTTTAGACATGCTTGAAGATGAACGACGAGTATGGGTTGATTGGGAAGAAAATATCTATGGAAAGCGAGGATATTCAAGAATGATTTACTACACAAACATTGGTACTATTGCGCCTGATAATTCATATCTTGTCTTCAATGCTGAGGGGTCAGTTTTAGGACAATTAAGTGGTTCATTTGTTTCGAATCTAAGAAGCGGCGATGTAATTTTACTCGGTGGTTCAACTTATCGAGTAACAAATATACAGGGCACTAGAGTTAATGTTACAGCAGTAACAGGTTACAGACCAACTGTTCCCTCATGGTCTGGAGAGGCTCGCTCAAGGTCTAGTGAATTGTCAGGCGCGTTATTAGAACTGATTGGACATTGTATAGTGGCATTACGTAAAGAGATGGATCCAAGAATGATACTTTGTGACGCATATGGATTATCTACAATTGTTGCAAATTCCATAGCCCGTCACTTAGAAGAGCATTCTTTAGATTCATTCCAAGTTCCTGATCCAAACAGAATATTGGTGGAGCAAATCATTAGTAGTGGGCATCCAACCTATATGATTACGACTTGTCGAGGAAGAGGATTCAATACTGCACTTGGATACTTTCTTGCAGGGTTGGCTGAATCTAATGGTACTAGTATTATTGAAATGTCATTTGACGAAAATGGCTTACTGCTAAGAACATCTCAAGAAATAGAACCAAGGGATATGTATGACTCATTTAAAAATCAAAACCACATAGAAATTATTGAAAGATATATAATAAATACACAAATCTTTGCTAAGCGATTTAAGGAAGTTGCAGGTCGATCATTAATTATTCCTAAGAGAATTGGTGCTGATGAAATTAGTCCTCAAGTATTTCAACAAAAAGCGGACGCTTTGCTCAATAAACACAGAACTATCGAGGATAGTCTGCTGATGAGAGAAGCAAAAAATGAGATAATGTTTGCTGATATTGACCTAAATAGTCTAAATGATTTTCTCAAATTATGTGTTCAAGGCGAAGCAAGAATTGTTCACCAAAAAATGACAATACCATCAAGATTAGGAATGTCATTGTTCATGTCGGCATTTGAGGATTTAATGTCAATGAAAACTAGAGCGTTCTTAGTCAAGGATATTGACCCTACTATCCTTCAACGGTTGCTTGGGACAAGAAGCCTAGCAACGGAATTATCTGAAAAAGAGCTTAATGAATATTATCTCAATAAAGCACCTATTCCAGATGATGCAAATGGATTACTAAAACTAATGTCACATGGCGGTGGTCTTGAGAAATCATTCTATAACCCATTATACAAAGAAAAATTGCAAGGTATTGATATCGACATACTTCGCGAATGGGTTCAAGAATTGTGCATAAAAGGAGAAATTGTCAAAATAAGAAATACTGGTTCATCAGAATTAGACGGTAAATGGTTCACTCCATATATGGCTGAAATTCATGGTACATTGGGATGCCTAGCAAGTAACGGTGGCAAGGATGTCAAAGATCTTAGAAATTTACTTACCGAAGGATTTGAGTATGAAATCGCAATTGAATATGATGGATTAAAACCAACAAAGTGGGAAACTATGAAAATTAGTGACCCACATGTTGCTATGCGAGTGAAGATAATTGAAATGCTCGGTAGCGAAGGTCCTAAATTAGCCAAGCAAATCGAAGAACGATTACCTTTTTCGAAGGAACTTGTTGATAGGATATTACACGAATTAGAATCGCGAAATGTTATTTCTGTTGGTTTTTACAAGCAAACTGATGATGCTGAATATATTCTCAAGATAGATGAACATCGCTTAACTGGTGGAGAAGAGGAAGTTGTTGAGTATCGTTGGGTTCAAAATATGGTTTTTGACAAATCCTTTGCTAAATATGCTGACGGTTTTTCTGCATTTGACTCACATGTAATTTTCCAGAAACAGCAGGAACTTCTCTATCGTGTTGATCAGTTTAGATTTAAAGATTGGAAAGACCTACAAATGGATTCTGATGTAATTATGGGGCGCCTATTACACAATAGAATTGGATATACCACTAAGAAAAATATCTCTATGTTGCTTGGATTGAAACCAGAACCATGGATTGGTCCTATGGAAGAACAATTGTTAGAGAAAATACCGCCAGGTATTAATGTAACAAGACAAGAAATAATGCAAGATTTCCCCAAAGGAGATGAATTTAAGTCTCTCCAAAGAGACCTAAAACGAGCTTTGGATAATCTTGAACGACAAATGTTGGTGGTAAAACAATTTGAAGATGTTATAGGCCGCAGAAGAAAGTTGTCATTATTCCACAGAGTCCACGGCGTCTATCAACCAACTAGTTTTGAAGATTCATTAGTTGATGTAATCAAGCGATTGGGCCCAATTAAATCTCATACTCTAAGATTCTTTGTCACTAAGTCTTATGAAGATCTAACTATTGCATTAATGAATTTAGAAAAATCTGGAAAAATCGCCAAGGTAGTGTCATTAGTTCCTGAACCAGAGGCGTTTTATTGTATGCCTGAAGAGGTTGAACAATTAAAAAGACCGAGTAGAGAAGATAGTAAATTGAGAATTCTTACTCAATCTGATCCATATGTTTCACGATTTATATGGGAGGTAAGAAGTATCTTGGACAGGGGTTGGTATCTACCTGTTTTCAAAGGAGTTGACCCCATTGGCAAGGTATTGATGTTCAAGGTTAATGACTATCTTGAGGTTAAGGACTTACATATTCCTAATGCTTACATTGAAGAATTCTGTGAAGCTTTTTCATTACTTCTTGATAATCACTCAGACCAATTGGTAGATGTTGCAGTTTTAACAAATTTCAATAGTGAACCAGTATCTCAGTTAGACCCTGAGACTAGAAAATATTTGGAAAATATTGGATTTAAATTGACTGGGGAAAGAATGATTCGAGGAGGAATAGTTGACCCTCAGCCAAGAGAAATCGCAGAACGTGCTTTATTTCACCGTCACTTTTTACACCAAAACACTAGATTGGAAAATGAAGTTATTGCAATGCGAAAGATTCCAGAAGTTCGAGATGACTTTGCATTAAGAGGTCGATGTGAAGTTTATCGGGCTAACCTCAAGAGTATGGCCAGTGCGAATAGATTGCACCAGGGTGTAAATCTTCGTGGACATCAAGTTTGGGCAACATATGAGCATTTCCAAGATTTGTTAATCATCCGTGGCATCCCTGCAGACGAGGATTTGCTTGATATTGTAGATTTCTTTTCCAGTAATTCCGACCCAAATATATTCAAAGAAAGACATGCATTGTCACAATCTGAATTCAGGAAATTGATTCAACCGTTGATTAGAACAGGACATATAGTTCAAGATTTCAGAGGTGGTTTTAGAACTGTTATTGTTAAGAATTCAATCGACCCTACTGAGTTGCGTAAAGAGTATTTACGTAAGATGGTAAAAGAATATCCAATAATTACTTTGAAACAATTCATGAGGTTAGCTGGAACGCCATTCAAACCTGAAGAAATTAAATCCGTACTAAACTCATTTGAAGAGGATGGTACTTTGATTAAAGGATTCTTAATTGAGGATTTACATGAAGTATGTTGGGGTCGTAAAGAATTACTAGATGAGGCAAAGGATATTCGGCCAATTAGAGACTTTGTCTTGCCGCCAAGTGACCCAATATCACCGTATTTTGCCGATGTTCTAAAAGAGAAATTCGGATTTGGATCAGCATATTTAGTGTTTAAAAATGCTGAGCCAGTAGCAGCATTCAAAGCAAATACTCGTAACAAAATTATCGAAGTAAAGGATTATGAAGGTTCTGAAAAGGGTTGGAGAATTGTCAAAGAATTTGCTTGGGAACATCAAATGCCTCTTGAAACTGAATTAAGAATCGGTGGCAAAAAGATGACTCGTTAGAAAAAAAAACACATAACCACTACATTTTAATGGGGCCGGTCTAACCATAACCTGTTATCATGCGAGCGTATAGCAAATCCATTTTTTTGGTTGTTCTTTTTTTATTGTCTTTGACTATCCCAGTAATGTCTGTCAGTGCTCAGGATGAATCGCCTTCTCAAATAGAAGTTTTACATACTTCTATCAATCCAAATAATAACAAAACTTACCACTTACTAAGTGAAGGTTCTTGGTCAGATTCTGCAGAGGTTGCACGTGCATTAGATGGTTTTCTAACCACTGTTGATGATGCTTTAGAGAATCAATGGATTTTCGACACCTTTGCTAATTATGATCAACAATCTAGACATTTGTGGATTGGTCTATCTGATTCTAATGATGAAGGCGATTACCGTTGGCATGATGGAACACCTTTCCATTACAGGAATTGGGGTGAAGATCAGCCTTCAGCAAGTGATTCCGAAAACTTTGTCCACATTGCTGGCACTAACATGGGCAACATAATGCCTGGCACATGGAACGATTTGGATGATGATCCGCAATACTTCCCAGTTTATGGAGTGGTTGAGGTTGGTGAAGCAGTAGACTATGCTGTACGATTTGATGGCGATGATGATCAAATAATTATTGATGAAGATATACCTGCTTTCACAGGTAATATTTCAATCACAGCTTCGATTAATTCGCCGGATAATAGCGGTATACAATTCGTAACTATGTTTGGCGATTATGGATGGGGGCTTTACATAAATAATGGACTTGTTGCCTTTTCAAGTGAATATTCAATTTCTCGACATCCAACATCTAATACTAGTATTGGGGAAAATGTCTGGACCGAAATATCAGTAGAAATTGAAGAAGGAGTTGGTGGACATTTCTTAATCGATGGTCAATTAGCAGGTGAAATTAGTGCTGAAGACGCACAAATTCCACAAGGTGATTTCGGGTCCAATGACTGTTTTCAATCAGGTGAAGATTGTGATGAATTGTACATAGGTAAGATGGGGGCAGGATGCGACTGCAATTATTATCAAGGTATGATTGATTATTTATCAATCAATAATCAAGATCATTCACTAATTTGGGAATTCCTTGAAGGCGAAGGTTCCATCACTGAAGATGAATCTGGTAATTTCCAAGGCGAAATTCTAGGCGCTTCATGGGTTATGCCAGATGGAACAATTGTTGCGCAAGCAATTCAATTATTCTCTGATGAAGAAATATATGGCATAAGTGGTCAAGAAGGAGATCAATTACTATTTTTTGTTGAGATTGAGTACTTGACTGAGAATTTGTTTATTGAGTCATTCTTTGAGTATGATGATGAAAAATGGGGAGACTATGCATTTGATGCGTACTTCAGTCACAACGTCATTCCTAATTCATGGGATTATGATGAAATTTATGACGATGTAACCGAATACATGTGGATGGATTGGTCATGGCCCGAAGAAGGTATAATGTGGATGGTTATAGTACCAAGAACCGACATAGAAGACCTTACAATTTACACTTATATGGAAATTGCTGATCCACCACCTTCGATAGATGAAATGACTGAATTAGTTAATGAAATACCTGTAACTGGTCAAAAAATAAATGCTGGTAGAGGGGCACCTGATGAAGATAGAGTGTTGTATTATTACGTTAATGTTACAGAAAATCTATCCGCTTTAACTGTAAAAACATATGGAGGTAGCGGTAATATTGATTTGGCAATATCCTCGCAAACTGTTCCAGATCCATTCAATTCTTTCTGGGGCTGGAATGAGCCATGGTTTGAGGAGTTTGACGATATAGGTATGATTGGGGAATTTGCCAATATTGATGCTCAATCAGATTGGTCAATTGGTCCTGGAAACGAACACCAAGTAACTCTCTATGATGTCAAACCTGGAATATACTACATAACTGCTTACACCTATGGTAAAGCGAATGATTTTACAATAGCAGCATCGATGTCATTTGAACCACTAAATATTGAACCAGAAGATGCTATTGAATTGACTCCAGGCATACCATATGGTCCTCTGAGTGGTTACAATGGATTAAGTCAGTATTTCAAAATCAACGTCCCAGAAGCGACCGAAAGATTGGTTGTCGACCTTAATTCTGGTTTTGGCGAGGCTTCTCTTTACATGAAATTATCAGACTCACCAACATCTAATGATTACACGCACAAAAGTAACAGTCCTGGTTCTGGTGATAAAATAGGTTTTAATGACCCAACTCCAGGTATGTGGTATATTTTACTTGACACCGAAATGGTTTTTGGTGATGTCACAATAACAGCTTCTTTTGAAGATAGATATGTTTGGGAATATGATGGAAACCCGATTCAGTTATTCAATGGAGAAGAAATTTCTGGTATTGAGGCCCCTACAGGCGAGTCACTAAATTTCTTTGTAGAGTTAGAAAAACCAGGTGAATATTTAATGATACAAACCTATGGAGGTTCTGGGGATTTAGATATGACTGCTACTGGAAATGCTATAGTATTCGGTTTTGATGATTTCTTTGAATTCTTTGAAGATGACAAGTTTGAAGAAGAAGGTAGACAAAGACCGGGAGATAATTTAGACAGTGAACAGGTAACTCTTACTTCGGATGGAATTGGAACAGAACAAATGATTTACCTAGATTTACCTGCTAACGGAAGATTTGACATTACTGTTGTTGCATCACAGGAAATCAGTGAAGTAACAATTGTGGCAAGTTGGGTTTACTCTGACTTCATAGAACCAATTGATGAACCAGAAGCACCTCAAGAGCCAATAGTCAGTCAGAACTGTAGAGACGTTGCTGAAAATGAGATGAATAGCAAGGACAAAGATGCTAATGGAGTTTTGAGTAAAGCTGAACTTGATTCTGTAATTTTAAATGGCAATAAATTAGATTTCGCAAACTCTGATCTGAATGTTGATGGCGAAATTGAATTCTCAGAATTATTGCAAATTTCTTGTTCATGTAATAATGAATTGGAATTGATTTTTACTCAGTTATCACCAGCAGATAATGAGGTTACAATAGAGAAATTATCATCACAAGTTTATGAAAATCAATATAATTTCTTTGACATTGACAGTGATTCTAATTTAAGAATTTCACGCTCAGAAATTGACATCCTAATACTACTTTGTGATACCACCTTTGATGCATTTGATGGAGATGGAGATGGAGTTCCTGATGTTGATGATGCATTTCCAAATGATCCTGATGAAACCAAAGATACTGATGGAGACGGTGTTGGTGACAATGCTGACTTAGCCCCCTCTGTTGCTAATGATTTGATTTATTCAGCAGGAGCAATTCTTGCAATTGGATTACTTGCTATGTTAGTTCTAGTCTCAAGAAGTTCTAGAGGAAGAGATGTGAACTCAGCATGGGAATCAGACAAACAGTATAGTCTAGCTGAACAAATGCTTGACATGCAAGATTCGCCAATTACCATGGAGCAGCAAATTGAAGCTCCACAAAACTCGTATGAGTTGGATAATGATGTGAGTCTTAAGGAAATTGTTGATATTAATCCAACTAATAACGACAATTTGTTTGAAGAATTACTTTCCCAACCTGAGTCACCTCCAACCCAGTTACTTGGCATGATTGATAGTAATGGTATTGAAGTTATTGAATTCCCAGTTGGTTCAGGAAATATATGGCAAAGAAGCAATCCTAATCAATCTTGGATGAAAAAATAATCAAGAAGATTTTTTCTTTGGTTGCATTATTCCTAAGGGCTTGAGAAGTCTTACAATGTGCCTATGTAATTCAGGTAGGATTTCAAACATAATCAAAGCCATAAAGAACATGGCAAAAAGTGAAACAAATCTTGCCGCATAATTATGTCCAAATTCAAAAACACTCATGCCATAAAACGACCAAGTTGTGTAGGTTTGATGCATCCAAATTAGACCTACATTGCGAAATACATTCAATATATGGATAACTGGAATAGTAAACAAAATGGCTCTTATTCTTCGACGCCTATCTAGATCTAAAACTCCAATCGCTCCAATAAAAATTACCATAGATTGCAATGCAGTACAAGCTAATACGAAATTAATACCAATAAATGAACCATCGGCCATAACTAATTCAGTTTGAAATGGAAATTCACCAATGGTGTCTGAACTAAACCAACGATTTCCATCCCAGTTATCCCAAGTAACTTTGCCAGATGATGTTTCCACCCATGTTTCTCCAAGATGAATGTCTCCAGTTCCTGAGATTCGATAAAATAAAGCAACCTGTGATGCAACAAACCAAATTGCCAAAACATTTAGCCAAGGTACATGTGAAATAAGTAGGTAAGGACCTCCAGCATAAGCCATTGCACCTCGAGCCCAATTTAGGGCTTTTCTTGCCCTTAAATCCAAGGTATTACCTTCCCATCGAGCAATTCCGATTGTAAGTGGCAATGCTGACAAACTCATTACAGTTAAAATTAGATCGCCTTTTTCCTGATAATTCCATGAACCTAAAAAGAAGTAAACTCCTACGCATAACCAACCAATCTGTGCTACTCGGGCTGATTCTCTAGATCTCATATGCCAAGAAATTGCTAAAGAAACTAAGCCAATTGCACCAATAACTGGGGCTATCGAATTTGCCTCCATGATTATTCCAATCACTCGTTAGACTTCAAAACTTGCATAAGATGCAAAAAAACTTGAACAATTAGTAATACCAACTGCCATGGAGGGGGCGATTGTTGAAGTACTATCGACAAAATTTCCAGCAGATGTTGTTCCTAATGGTGCAATAGCATACCTTGACAGAGATGGTGTAATCAACATTGGGAGTCCTAATTATATCAATAGTCCAGATGAGTTAATTCTCTTAGATGGGGCTGCATTTTCTATTGGAGAACTAAAAAGAAATGGTTACTATGTCTGTATAGTAACTAATCAATCTGCGATATCACGTGGGCTGTGGGATGCAAAACAATTAGGTAAAATTCACCAGCGCTTGCAAGAAATGTTGCTAAATATTGATGAAGATGCCTATATTGATTTGATTATTACTTGTCCACATCGGCATATTGACCGTTGTAATTGCCGTAAACCAATGCCAGGGATGCTTTACTTAGGTCATTGTTATCTTAGAGATGGTTTAACTCTAAACAAAGGAATGAATATAGACGTAAAAATCCCAAATGATGTAGTAAGAGTAAATTGGTGGAAGGATAAAACAATCCCAATTAACAAATTAGACTTAATTGTTGGAGATAGAAAAAGTGATCTTGGTGCTGGATGGGCAAGGGGTATTAGATTGTATAAGGTAAATCCTGATATTGGATTAAATCAAGTTATTGAAAGATTAGTAAATTTCAAAGATGAAGGTGATTATTTCCAACCAGTGCGGTGATAATATGGGATGGTTAGGATTAGATGATACTGACCATTTAGGAGGAGGTTGTACAACATACAGTTTATTTGAACTGGTTAAAAATCTCCCTGAACAATATACTGCAGGTGATTTTCGATTAGTGAGATTGTATCCTTTTGCCAGCCAGAGAACTCGTGGTAATGCTGCTGTTGCCGTTAAAATTGATGGTGAAAATTATCAAGCACTACTGTCTTTTCTTGATTTATGGTGGAAAGAAAACATATTACCATTAAAGGGCATGGTGACTCAATCTGATGATTATCACAGAAAACAAAGTCCCACCGACCCAGGAATGGTGTGGTTTGAAGAACAGCCAAATGAAAATACATATTGGGAATGTGTAACTAGAGAAGTAACAGTTGGAGAAATTCCTACTGCTACCAAATCATGGGGTGGACATGGGGTAATAGGAGCAACGGCTGCAATTGCTTGGCCATCACGAGATTATACTTTTGAGGCTATTAGTTGGCGAACAAAAAAATCTGTCGAGAATTGTAGTGATAGGAAAGTAGACCTTGTCAGATTAGCTGAGATAGATGAAGACCCTAATACCTTCATGTCAAGAGATTTGAGATCTAATTCTGTATTAATCTCACCAAGGGGAAACTGCCCCGTGTTATTTGGACTAAGAGCAAAAACCTTTGAATCTGCAAAAAAGGGTTGTGAATTTCTTGTCGAGTCAAATAATACAGAGTCGGTTGAAGGATATGTTGTATTTCAAACCAATCAAGCAACTGATGACCACTTAGGCGATGAAATGTCTTCAGTAGTTGACTCTATAGAAATTAAAAAGCGTGGAACAGTAAAAATTCTATGTGATAATGGTGATGAATTGATGGCTTTCGCTGAATCTGGAGATGTAAAAATTCTGGCACAATGGCTAAAATCTGGTGATAAGGTACAATACAACGGTATGAAAAATGAAGATAGCACAATTCATTTAGAACGCTTACAAGTTCTATCTGCCGCTCCAGATAAACATAGACCCAAGTGTTCTGAATGTGATTCGACATTGAAATCAATGGGTAAAAATCAATTGTTGAGATGCCCTAAATGTCGGAAAAAGTTTGCTGACCAGTGGATAAATATTGAACGTAATCCACCATTCTCTAATTGGGTTCAACCACCTAAAGATTCAATGAGGCATCTGTCAAAACCTATTACTTGGTAGTGAGCAATTGATTATCATGGATAATTAGAAAAGTGTTAATCACTAGGCTGTAACATGGTTGATGATTCAGTAACTAAGAATATTGCATACTTTATTTTTGCAATCTCATTCTTTGTCATGATTTATTTCATCTCCCAACAAGCTCGGAAAAATAGATTATCGGCGATTGATCAACATGCTCCAAAAGTTGCCGGCCATGACATATTAGATGGTGGCGCAAAAAACCCTCAACAATTTGACGAACCCGATGATGATGCATTAGAAGAAATGGCTGAATTACTTGGAGAAGATGAAGATTAATTTATACTCTCCAATCCACTATCTACTATTTTCAGAGTTGTTGAATCACTACCGGTATTCAGGATTCTGTGATGGCCATTTGAGCTGCGGCAAAAAGTCCAAATTTCATAACCATCATTGACAAAATGGTTTTCAGCACGGGCAAAAATTTCTCCGCCTCGCTTACCACTTGCATCTACAGTACCTTTACTAATTAGTAATAATCTAATTTCAGAACTGATTGAATTACTAAGACGAGATATTAAATCAAGTTGAAATTTTGGAATTTTTCCGCTTGAATCACACCAATCATCCATTACAATCAATCTTACCGAGGGTAAGTTGTTTGCTGCAGAAATAATGGTTTCAAGAGATTTGTCTAAAGAACCAGTTACCATCATTGCGTGAAATCTAGAAGATGCGACTGGAGAAATATGACTGAATAACTGAGGAAATCGTTCCGAATTAGGCATCTCCAAACCTATCCATAAAACTCTGCCTCCACTATCAATTACATCTGCAGACATATGTAATCCAATAGTAGTTCCACCAACACTGCCTTCTATTGCTAAATGAATCCGATTCGAGGGTGTTTGGGGATGCCATCGCATAAACATACTGAGATGTCGATAGTGAATGACTATTTTGGTAATTGATAGTAACATTATTTGACCTATGAATATGACCACCATACATGGCTGGTTCTAAGAAAGGCACTAAGAAGGATGTCGAATTCACTGTAAAAAAGGGTGAGAGAATACCTCGCAAGCCATTAGGAGATTATTCTGAAGCCAACAGTCTTGGTGAAGCTGTATCTAGAGATGGTTTCCTTGGTACCGCTATGGATGATAAAAACCAATATGGTCCAATTTCAATGATGATTCTCTTATTGATTGTAGCCACAGTAACTGGAACTATACTCAAAATTCTAAGTTAAGTTTGTTGTTTTTCCGATTCTATTGGAGCCATTGCAATCCTAATGAACAATATTGCAACTATAGTGGAAAGAAGGAAAAATATTCCAACATAATTCGAAATATTATACCACATCATTCCCAGACCAACCAATGAAAGATAGGCTACTAATTGACATACTGCAGATGCTCTGTTCAATCGATTTGTTATTTCATCACTTAATTTACCATTATTTTCTAGCATGTAAGTGTAAATCAAGAAGTAAATTCCTTGAAATGGAAGAGTTGCTGCTATAATTGAAAGAGCTATTTCTCTAATTTGTTTAGGATCTGATTCCTGTTCTATTCCCTGAAACAGCATCACTGCGGTATTTGTACCTAATAAAGCAGCCATTATTGTCCATCTCTTATCCTGTGATGATGTTCTACTTTCAACATTCACAGATTTATCGGACATAAGACAATTATCACGAAATAGGGTTTCAAATTTTTGTCGTTAACAAAAAAAATATTTCGTTTTCAGAGCCCATTTTTTATTGCCGAATGCGATTGATTAACTAATCGAAATGTTATAGGAGGTTGTCCATAACCATTGTACATGGCCTTTTGCCCGCTTGATTACCGATATGGCTGTGAAGACTTCAAACATATATGGTCGGAACTTGGAAGACACGAAAGACAACTAGAGGTTGAAAGAGCATTAATTTGGGCTCATATGCAATTAGGTAAAGTCTCAAAAGAAGATTATGAAGCCGTTGCTGCAATCTCTAATTCCACATCCGTAACCAAAGAAAGAGTTTCCGAAATTGAGGCTGAAACCAAGCATGATATCATGGCCCTTACCAAGGCCATGGCTGAGGCAGCTGGAGAGGCTGGATGGTGTATACACCTAGGTGCAACTTCTAATGACATAGTTGATACGGCTGTTGCTCTACAACTTCGAGATAGTATTGTGCTACTTAGAGAACAATTGTGCTTATTGATAGGCGTGTGTGCCGATGTTGCAGAACGAGAAAGAGATACAGTAATGCTTGGCAGAACTCATGGACAA
>JAKUNX010000036.1 GCA_022451835.1 Candidatus Poseidoniaceae archaeon | reverse complement strand
ACCATATCTAATTCAATTGAGGTTGTTATTGAATTATCGATATCGGTTGCTTCAACAACAACTCTGTAAGTTCCAGGTGCGGGAGATTTTGGATGCACTACTGTAACGGTAAGCCCTACAGATTCACTGCCTTGTAATTCATATTGAGAACCTGACAAGCCCACATACCAATTCAATTGTGAACCGTCTTGGATAAATGTAAGTGCTGATTCAACTATTGATGCATTAGTGCTTAGTAAACCGGTATTTTGCAAATTAATTTGCCAAGTAGTAGAAGTTTGTTCAGAATTTTGGAGTTGTTGAATTTGTTGAGTTGAAGTAATTGCTACTCCTGGTTGAGATACATTAACAATTATGTCTTGACGATTATTTGTCTCAAGCGTTTCAACAATATTGTCATCTTTGTCAATAATGAATGAAACTGTATTGCCACCTGAAGTTTGTGGCGTCCATGACCAAACTAATGTTCGTTGACTTCCGCCGCCAAGTTCCATTGACTGAGAACTAATTTCTACTCCATCGACTTCTAAAGTGACATCAAAAGAATCTGAGCGGATATTTCCTGTGTTCTCAATTACGCACTCTAATTCGGTTTCTTGACCGACGCTTGGAATTGCTATATCGATTGAGAAACCGTCATCAACTGTAACTAAATCTGGCTTAAGGTCATTAATTCCGTGCCCCATTACCGCTAAAGAGTATGGTTGGCCTCTGCTTCCTCCATGATTTGCATCAATGACTTCAACTGTCCATGTTCCAACAATTGCTGAATCGATTAAAATTACTTCTACATTGTTTAGTGAATCAGTATTGCCACCAGTTGTTGAGCGTCCATTAGCAAAATCATTACCCAAATAGGTCTGCCCATTAGGGTCGGTAACCTCTAGATTCAAGTTATTGACTAATTGTGTCGAAGACCAAGTAGATGCTGCTTCATCTGACCATGTTAAAACCGCTTTGAATTGGTCTCCTGATTGATCTATATCGAATGTATAAGACTTTGAATTGCCCGTTGCAGATAGTAGTGACCGATCGTCTACCCAAACCCCTTGCCCATCAGGAGGAGCAAGTGAGTTTCGTAAATTTATTCGCCCCCAACCTTCATCATTATTTGGAATGTCTCGGCTCCCAACATCTTCAGCACCTAAGATTAGAAGTGCCTTGACAAGAGCGCCTTGAGGCGATTCTCGCAACGCTATTTCTTCGAGATATTCTCGTATCATTGCGGAAGCGCCTGCTGCATTAGGAGTCGCCATTGAAGTGCCCGTATATTCAAGATACCAAGTCGAGCTTCCTGAAGCACTACCTGTATCTGCTGCTTCTTGAGCACGACACGACCAAACATAACCGCCTGGTGCTAGAACATCTGGTTTTATTCTCCCATCATCAAGAGGACCTCTAGAAGATCCTTGCATAATGTAATCCGGGGCACCTTGGTAACGATTTTGATGCATTCCAACAGTTATCACATTCTTTGCAGTTGCTGGGGGGGACACTGTATCTGAATCCGGACCGTCATTACCTGCTGCGAAGAGTATTGTCAAGCCTTCGCCACCAGAATAGTATCTGTCATAATCGCTAGCGCGATTATCTGCATCTCTGCTTTCGGAGGAATATTCTCCAAAGCCGCCACTATTTCCCCATGAATTGGTATGAGTTCGCGCACCTGCACTGTAGGCAGAATTGATTAAACTGTTAAGAGATGGAGATTGAAAATTTCCAGTATTGTCATTTTCCATGGCTTGGAAATACAGTTGGGCCTCGGGGGCAACACCTGCATAACCGCCTCTGTATCCATCGCCTAGCACCGTACACGATACGTGAGTTCCATGGCCAGACCACCTATCTGCTGTTGCGCCGTCATTAATTACGTCATTATTGGCGACTACTCGCGTACCAAAGTCACCATGGTCTTCATCTAAGCCAGAGTCTGCAACAGCAACAATTTGGCCAGAACCATCAAGGTCTGTAGTAAAATAAGTTTGCATATTATTTATTTTCATATGACTTCTTGCATTATTATTTTGAATCTCAAACACTGGATTAAACCTAATTACGCTCACAGATGGTTGTTGAGCGATACTAATTATGTCAGCATTTGCAAGGTCTCCTTCGTATCTTCCAATATCCCACTGAATTATGTTCTCAAAGGCTAAATCTACAACATCAGCAATATCTTGTTTAACTTCACTGGATTCATCACTGAAAGAAACGGTTTGTTCAGGACCATTTTCCCCAAACCATCCTTCTATTCTCATTCGTTCTCCAAGTAATGCTGATTCACTATCTTGCAACAACAAGATGTCTTGTAATTCTGCTTGTAAAATCAATGCGAGTGGTACATTGTGAACAGCAACAATAGAATCCAGATTAGCTGCTTTGTTTAATGCTGATTGGGTGCCTTGTAATACCAAACCCGACGGTGGTAAATATTCTCTGATTACCAAACCTTCGAGTTCATTAATTTGCATTCTTACATGCTTTAAATTGACATCATTAGAGGCTAAAACTAGCATTAAATCGTCACGTGGTTGTAGCCATTCTGCACTTATTGGACGTGATAATTCAAGTCCATATTCATCAAAAGTCCCAATTATGGTATTTGCTTGAATCGATCTATCCTCTAAAAATTCATTGTAATGATAGGTTCCAACCGCATCACTAAAAACATCATCTCTCAATTCAAAATACACTCTTTCAATTTGATTTATATCATCGACAACTTCGACATTTGAAGAGTCATTTATCGCTAATTGGGACGCACTTTGCAGTATAAACAGTGTCACAAGGAACATTACAGCCCCCACAGAACGCCTGCTTTGCATAATTAAGTCCTAGTTCCGGTGCGTTTTATTGCTTGGGGTATTGTGTGAGAATTTACTTAATTTCTATCATTGAACTCTTCCCAAGCCCAGTCGCCTACTTCATGAGTAACCAACATGATTTGTAAATCGCCACGATGATCGGTATATTTTAGGTCGATAGCAATAACATAATTATCCCAAACAGTATAACCGGCAATTAACATTTCTAAATCATCACCTGCTATTGAAGAGTGCGCAGAAATTGAATCAACCTCGATTCCCATTGTTTCTAGAACATCTCCATCCAAAGATTGGAAAGATACCTGAATCTCAACATCTGTTATTTCTCTACTACCTGTATTATGAATTTCTGACATAACCAAATGCCCACTTCTTTGCATATACAATGTTTCTACCATCACTGAATCTCTTGGAATTACCCAATACCAAGTACAGAAGATTGCCCCCATGAACAAAAGAAGAATTAATCCAGCTGTTGCAACTCGATTTGGGGTTATTTCTTTCTGTAATCCTTTAACAAATTCCGCTGCGTCTTTTGACGCTTGAAGAATTGCCAAATCTTCAGCAGACATTTGAGTTGTTTCTATAATAGAATCCTCATGAATGAGGAGTTCTCCATCATCATTAACAATGACACCATTTTCCTCTTCAACCATAATATCATCCCAGCATAGCAAGCGTACTAGCAACAAACGAGGTAACGGGTTCAACCAACAAAATGTGTCTAGTTTCGACATTACCTCCGGTAAGAGTTCCAATCAAACTCAAATCTGAAACCATTCCATTAACTCCAAGAGAAGATGATACTGGAATTATTCCAGTAAATTGTGTATCTAGCATTACTGCGCGTCCGTCGAACTCTCTATCGCCGAAGAAATCAACATAGTACCCAGGTTGAGTTGTGACTTGTGAACTAGCGACAATTCTACCCGAAGTAATTTCGTCGAGAATAATTATTGGATACTCATATGGGCCACGTTTGATATTGATTACTGCTGACTTCAAATCTTCACCAATCAATTCTAATCTATCTACCATTACTCCAGGCTGGACAGGTACATTTTCCTGTTTCATGTAAAGGCTTTTCACACCATCTCCCGAAGAGGCTACACGCATACCCCAATCATCAGTTGGCTGCAATTTAAATGTCGAAGGGAGGCCTTGAGCAATCATCAAAACATCTCCTCTAAAGTCAACTGCTGGACCGCTTGCTTCGAGATATAGATCGAGATTTTCTTCATTTGAAGAGTAATCTAGAGTCATCATACCTTGAAATGAGGTATCTGCTCTAATATCAAAATCATTAGCTGGAACTGCAGATAACGACATTTCACTCGGCAAATTTCGCATAAAGGTCGTGGCAGGCCACCATTTTCCATCAACTAAACGCATTTGCTGGATCATCAATTTTTCAGCAGAAAATTTGCCTTGCGTTCTAAACTCCTCTGGAACATTCATCGTGATATTGAAAATATCACCAATCGTTGCAGAGAAATTCATTGATTGAGCGACATCGATGAACAACGACTCAACCCTAGTTTGCTCAATCCTATCGATAAATGTAGCATAAACTGAATCAAGGTTTGAGCCAAAGTCGTAATTCATAACAACATTAAATCTTGGAACTATCAAATTATCCTGCGTGAAAAATACTGCATTTACTCTAACATCATTTGGTTTGTTAACATCGAGACCATCAATTACTAAATCCATGTCTCTACCTTGAAGTCCATTGATAACGATACTAATCTGTTCACGTAATGGTTTCCATTGTCCAAAGAATAAATCAAATTCATATTGTGGTATGTCACCAATCATTCTGAAGTCATATTCGAGAGATATTTCTCCCGCAGGTAATTGTGGAAGCCACAAACGATTATGCCAAGAGCGTCTGAAATTTAGAGTGATGCCTTCTTCTTCGAGCAATGTTTCGTTTAGTAAATCTAATTCACCCTCAAAAATAACTCCATCTTCAAGAGCATTGACTAATATTATTGCCTCAGTAATATTAGAACGGACTAAAATATCGATTGCCAAATCTTTCTCAGTTCGATCAATTTTGTAATCTGCCAAGATTTCATTTGACTGTAGGATATCTGATTGAGTTAATAACGGCAACCTAGATAGATTAAATTCTAATTTAGTAGCTTCATTCACATTCATTGCTACACCATGAGCCCATTCTGGCTCATCGACGACTGTTGCTCCTTTACGCATATCAACTGTGAGATTGAAAGTCTCTCCGGTAAGCAAGTCTAATTCTAGAGCGAAGTCTTCATCATCACCATCTGTTCCAAGTAAATCTTTAGTAAAATCATAAATTAAGTCATTTACCGAACTACCGAAATCAACCAAATCGCCTAAGAAGAAAGATAGCGATTCGATTCCTTCACCTTCATCGAAACTTGGCAATTCAAGGCTTGAAGAGTCAACAGTACTAGGAAATTCTACCGATATATTAGACGGAAGTGGTTGAAGAATTGCTTTGCCATTCATGCCTAAAAATTGGTCTTCATATTGTGATTCATCTTCAAACATAATGTAGAATGGCGAAGATTGGCTTCTAACCATCTCAATCTTTGAATTACCCTCTGGACCAACTGCATCCGGGACTTGTGGCGAAAATCTCGTAATGCTTATGATATCTGAAATCTTTAGACTCATACTAGCTTCTGCAGTGTCTTGGTCAATCCAAAATCTGAAATGATCGCCGTCCATTGTCTTAGGTTCACTAGCGTTTGTTAATTGAATAATTATAGATTCAATTGGTTGATTACCAGTATATCCTAAAGTATCGCCTAAAGTTAAAGAAAAATCAGGTGGTAATCCGTTTAATTGAATTGAATTTTGTTGCGCTGGGCTCTTACCGCCATAGGTAATCGACTGTATTGGCTCACTTGCTTGATAGGTTAAAGCGCTCGAGGTTTGAATAATCTTAAGCGTATCTGGTCGGTTGGAAACCATCGCAGATTGAGTAATTGCATTAGCTTGATCTCCATCACTATGCTTGATATGTCCAACAAGCATTGAGTCTCCTGTTGAACCTAAAATTTCTATTTCCCTTACATCGGTTTGGGAGTCAAAGGTTTGGACAACATCAGAAATTCCAGAAACACGAACACTAATTGCAACCGGCACCAGAGGTTTGATTGGTTGTCCTGATCTATCAATTACTCGCTCAATATTGGTATCTTCAGCCAGCAAAATGTGATCTTGGTCAAAAATTATCGGATTGTCACTACTGGAAAATGAGAGTTCTAGTGTACCTATTTCCATAGACTCTCGAGGATCTCCCCCAAGATTACCTGTGATTTGATCATAGCAATGAACCTCTAAAGTCCCTCCTTCTGAACCAGTAGTGCTGATTATTGAATCAGGTAGAGAGTTGACTATGTCACCAATATCAAGTACAACTTGAACAACAGTTAGCAAAGCGTTGTCAAAAATTTGAGCAATTGTATTTAGATTAGGATTGTCATAATTCACTCTATCTATGCCCGTTGGAGTAATTAAGAAGCTACCCTCGATCAATATTGCATTAGGCACGTCTTCAACGACTACCTCGAGTGAAGAACGGTCAGTTGATACTCCGCCTCGCTCAAAGGTTGATTTGTATTCGAGGCGATCAATTGATTCTGTTCCAACTACGGCAATTAACGTATTAGGTGCATCAGTTGGGTTAACTGGTAAAGTTGGGTCATTTACGTTGGCAGAATTATCTCCGGTGAAATTCTTTATTGCAATAATCAATGAAAGGCGGTCCGGCACTTCTCCTGGAAGATTTACCGAATTTGGTGCTTCACCAATCATTGTGAAAATTGAGTTAATCTCTTGTTGCGGCATAGTTCCAGATGGCAAACCATGAATCCATGCCCTTGCATCTGTTATATTGCCAAACTCAGATTCTCCATCTTGTACATTAGCTCTATTCTCATAATAATGAAGATATACATCAGAACCTTTGTCCGAATATATTTCTACCGAATCAAAAGAATTCTCGCCTAAATTATCATTCCTAATTGTCAGGTCAACTTCTTCAGGTAGTTTTGTATCTCCAATTTCTGGGTGGAACCCTGCATCAAGATAACTCATTTCCAATATCGGGGCTGAGGAACCGCCTCCATCGCCATCAAACCGGATATAACCAACACCAATGCCGAAACCACATTTGTGCTCATGGCTCGGTGCTTCATTATCGGCAATTGGATCATAGTATGATTCATCTTGACAATCCGTTTGGATATCAGTGCCTGGAGCATTAGGATTTCTTATCTCCACAGAATAAGGAGCAGTTATGGAAGACAGGGAAAAATCGCTTGAATTGACATTGCCTATCAGCAAAGAGGCAAGGAATGATATCAAATCTTGTGGCGCGATGTTAAACTCAATCCGCTCAATTCCGACCCCTAATGTAAATTCATGAGGGGGTTGAGTGAATCTAGTGTCAATTACAATAGCATATGATTCAGAATCATCTAGAGTGATATCAAACGCTAGACCTTTCATCAAACTAATTTGTAAATGTTGCAAAGAATCCCATAATGGGTCAGATTGATCTAATGCTGTGACTTCCCACTGGAAAGTAGGATTTATCCACAATTTCTCAATAATTGGAATAATCCCTCCATTTGTTTCAACTCCCCAGCCATCGCCTTGATTTAAGATTCCTTCAATGGTTAATGCAACCGATAAATCATCTTCACCATCGCCATCTATATCGATATAATTTGCGAACAATACGAGTTGTCCATCAACAATCAATTCACCGGTAAAAGTACCTTGAGCCCATGCCTCATAAGAGGGTCCACTATCTCTAGACGTGAAGTTTACATATACTGCATAGGTATTGATTCCTATCGCAAGAATATTGTTTAAATCAAGATTATTCACTGAAAATAATGTTTCAAATAAATTGCTCGGAAATCCCTCTGGTTGGGTTGATGCATCCATCAAAAATTCGTAAGGTCTTGGATGGTCCGGCTCAAAAGATGATGAGTCACGCATAGTGATGTTATCTAAGAAAGAATTGGATACTGCTAGGGGATCGGTCTCAGTAATACCGCGTGCGTTAGCATCGACCTGAGATAATGCTCCTTGTGCAGCATTAAAAGCAACATCTGGCTCTCCGCCTTGCGTTCTATCCGCTAAAGTCTCCATTAGGGCATCGATAACATCAAAATCATCCCGAGAAATGGATGTATCTGCCGCTACCGGGTTTGAAATGGCCACTAGCATCAACAAAATAAGGAAAATTGCAGGCTTTCTAGGGTCTCCGGATTGAGGCAGTCCGGGCATCACTAGCCTTAACGCACGCTCATCCATATCATTTGGTCATCTTCAAACTACGATAAACTATCGCCTATAAGTGCATTAAAGACCCAAACAATAGACGGTTTAGTCAAATCTTAACATGAAATCTTGGTTGCAAGTTGGACATTCAACAATTGCTTCATCAACATCAGGAATTTCAATTTTAAAATTGCTTGAACAAAGAGGACAAGAAACCTGTTGAACATTTTGATTCTCTGTAGAAAAATCCTCTGTTGATTCTACTGATAAATGCTGATCTTCTTCCATATCATTGACCTCGATTTGTGACTTTACCTGATGAGGTAATTCAATACCGCCACTAATCACTTTGGTAACTTTCTCAATTACGCCTTCTTGCTTATTAGTCTCAATGATTTCTTCATTTTCCTCTTCAGCAAACATAGCCATAGCATCTGCAGCAGCAGATTGCGTCCCCATTCCATACTGACTTTGTGTTGGTGCAAACCCTGAAGGCGCATACATATTGGTCGGTGGAGCAAATGATTCTGATGCTTGAGATTGATTGCTGGAATTGCCGTAAATAGACTGATATTCTGCATCTTGACGTTGTTGTGATTTTTGTTCGCTAGTTACAATTTGTTGACCTGAATCGAGCCCTGCAATAACTGATGCATCAGCAAAGATTGGTATCTTTGTTCTTTGCTTTACCATCGCAATATGCTGTTTTGCTTCAGCTTCAGAAAGACCCCTGCCCTGTAATAATTGCACTGCTATCCCGGCCTGCCATCTTCTAAATCCAATCATTGCAACTGAAATTGTTATTACTCCGACAAACATTGCTACCATTACTAAACCAACAGCACTTGTAGGTTCAGCAGCATTGTCTACATTAATTGAAAATGCGTGTGAATCAGAATTTCCTGATTGGTCAAACACAGTTACAACAATGTCTTTTCTACCACCTTGGTCAAATTCAACATCTACAGAAGAACCGATGTAATCAGGATCGTCTGTAGGGTCACCATTAGCATCACTATCCGAACTCGGATTCAAGTCCCAATGGTAAACTAACTGGTATGATTGGTCATAAGCATCTATTGCATCGATACTCAAGGTTAATGATTCTCCCTCGATTGTTGAAGATGGAAGTTGCTCGATTGATTGTTGATTCAGTGAAGGTATCGAGGAGTCATCAACCACAACTATTGCCGTAGTTGTAGCAGAATTTCCTGAATTATCTACTACGGTCAAATTGACTTGATAAGTACCGATATTCGGCCATGTTATCGACGTTGAACTATTAGTATCAGAAAATACAGAACCCCACTCCCATAGACAACTGGCAATTATATCATCATCAGTACTCGAACTGCAACTAAACGCCGTCTCTTGATTTATGCTTGTTTTCCAGCCACCAGTAAACAACTCTGCACTACTACTAATCACTGGATTGGGCGCAACTATGTCGCTTACTTCTATCGAATAGTTAGTTATGGAGATTTGTGAATTAGGCGATGTTGTAGTGAGTGTAACTATCTTTGTTCCAATAGTTGTCCAAAGGGCTTCAGCTTCGAAACCTTGGGCTTCATTATCATTTGTGAAAATTCCGTCTTGGTCAACATCGATAGAATCATCAAAATCCCATGAGAGAGTACTAATTTGGCCTATTTTATTTGGTGAGTCATTGGCGTCAAGTGACAGGGTTTGACCAATGGTTGTCGAGCCGTTATTGATGGCATTGATGATAGGGTTAATTACTGGGGCTAATTCAACTCTAACACTTATTCTAATGTCCGAATCGCCTATTCCGCCTCCCACTGGTGAATCTGTATTATCTACAATTACCAGCAACTCCTCTCCATCTAATTCCTGTGGAACTGTCCAAGAATCTGAATCTGAATCGATGACAGATTGTAAATCTAAATCTTGAATAAAAAGTTGTCCAACCTCGCCGGAGACATACAAATCATGCATTGCTCGGGTTTGTAAGTAAATATCTGCCTCACCTTCAAGTGCCCAAGCAGTTACTACCACGGTAGTGCCAGCATCTAATTTCAGCGCATCACCCGAAAGTAATGTAGTGAAATCATTAGCATCAACTGCGATGACATCATGAAATGGAGTCCAGTATGACTCTTCAATCTTTGAAAATGTCACTCCAACTTGACTGGTTAAGCCACCTTGATCGCCTTGACCATTGTCCCCATCATGCGCTAAATTATCTAACACCATGTACCATGTCTTTGGGTTTAATGAAGATGGAGTCTTCCAATGAAAATCATAGCCACCTAGAGCGCTTTCAGTTGAAATTATTTGATTGTATTGTGAACGATAAGATTGGCCTGCATCATAGGTTAAAATCTGATTTTGGTCAAAGAATAACAAATCAATTTCATCGTTGATAATTGAAACACTAACATCGTAAACATCACCAGGCTGTAGTGTACCTAAGTCAACTTTAACACATACTCCACTATCTACTGATATCGAGTTAAGTAATTGGTCAATATCGCGCTCTAAACAATTTGGCGCATCTCTTCCAGAGGTTTGAGAAGATACTGCTGGCATCAATAACAGCAAGACCAAGAATGCGGCTAATGCTGTACAACGCATAACTCGCTGTAGTGTGCCATACACTTCAAATGAACGCTTTGATGAATCAACGATTCCAACCATCATTACGCCAATAAAGATGAGTTATTTCATTGGGATTCTCGATTAATATTCGATCACCATCACGCGCAGCACTTAGAGTAGTTTTTGACTCTGCCAGCACTGATTTTGCTTCACTCAATGATTCATCTGTTTGTTTTATTCTCGCACCATAATGTGTCAAAACCAAATGTTTAGCTCCACAAGCAATAGCGGTGCGGGCTGCCCCCGATGCGGTACTATGGAGGTAATCATCTGCATGTTGACTAAAATCATCAAGGAACGTTGCTTCATGAACTAACAAATCGCATCCATTCAATGATGTAATCCCTGGCGCCATCTCAGATGTATCGCCTGAAATTACGATAGAAAGTGATTCGATTTCACTACCTCGGAAATCCTTACTTAGCAATAATTCCCCATTATGCTGTAGATCTTTGCCGGCAGCAAGAGTGGCTGTTTCATCTTCACTCAGCCCAAGTTCTATCGCTCTTATACGATTGAATTTGCCTTTTTTCCTTGCTGTAGAAAGTCTCCAAGCACAAGATGGAATTGTGTGAATAGTAGGTAGTGCTTCAATTCTATTATGTCGCCAACCTTCCGGTTGGGGCATCTCTGACAACTCAATTACCTCACCAATATCAGTAAATTCAATCCAGCGATCTTCATTTATCGCACCTAATACCCACTTTACAGGATACCCAAGGTTACTTGATATCCCGCCAAGTTGATGCCAAAATTGGAATTGAACTGCTAAATCTGATTGAGGTGTTTCATTGGGTAGAGGTCTTTTTTCAAGCAAAGCATCGATTACTTCAACGGTAGTTGGGCCGATTACTAATAGTGATTGATTACGATTGTCTAATGATAGTGATTGCAACCATGGCAATACTCCCCAGGTGTGATCAAGGTGACCATGTGTTAAACACAAAACGCTAACTTTGCTTGATTTCAAGTGGTATGTTTCATAGGTTTTCATACGCTTTCTTTGAATTGCGAAACGCGATTGAAATCCTTCTCCAGCATCCACTATCGCGATACCATCTTGGCAAGATATCAAACTGCCGCTAACTTGTCGAATACTTGTTGGACGTGCCGAAGAGGTCCCCAAAATATGCACTTCGATGCTCATAAATTGAACCTCATTAATTCATTGGAATTGGAGTTGGTGGAAACCACCTCAGTAGGACAATATCATTAATTCCACGAACCCAGCGCCAAGGAATTGCGACATTTATTCCTCCTTCAACTAACTCATGGTCAGTTTCTCTAACAAATAAATGCGTACATCTAATCCCATCAGTATCAATCACTATATCATATACAACGCCTAGTTTCTGGCCTGTTGGCAAGTATACATCCATACCTGCTATTCGAGAAACGTTATCTTCGCCTTGTGTCATGATGTGACCTGTGTTGCCCTACAGTCACCACAAGATAAAGAACACCTTGAAAGAACAAAAAAAAGTTGTATTATTATGTTCTAATCAATTAAGCAAAGATACCAATTGGTATACGCTGAACTAATACTACGTTCTCCGACAGATAAAATGGACCAAACACCTGATAACCTGACTGGATTATCAAAGGATTCGGAGGTAAAAATGATCTTCACACCCCAGTCGTCTGCGGTAATTTCTACAGTACCTCTTGCAGAAAATCGTCCTTCCTCAAAATCCATTACTGAGTTATTCCAACTGAGTATTCTGTCCTGATATTTTGCTTGCTTTTCTTTTCCTATTTCTTCAAAAAATCCCATATTTTTTCCTCCTATACATTGTTTGCTTGGTTTATTGCTCGCTTATTCCATGGCTCAACTCTTGCCTGCTGTATAACCCTACCATCTTGTAAATTGTAAGCTGTCAGCATAGCTGGACTGTCTGTAGTATGAAACACGCAGGTGTCAAGACCTATTGCAGAAGGTCTACCATCTTCCAATTTAAGTGATGAATACCATACTTCTCCCCAATTTTCTTTACTCAATCCAGGTAAAGTTATGGTAATTGAGTGACCAAAAAGTATTGTTCGATGTATGTCTATTGGCTCTTTTACTCGATGGAAAGGTTTCCTAACGTGTAACAATTCACTGTCTGTATGACAATCTAAATCCACGTTTGGATCATATCCTGCATGGACTAGTCGCCAATCATCTAACACAATTTGACTCGGTAATTGTTTAATCCACAATTTATCTCGCTCAATTGCTTGATGGAGTTCTTGTGTATTCTCGTTACCGCTTGAATCGGTATACGCATTAATGTAAGATGTTGCAGTTGCTAAACCTCCATTGTAGAACCATGTTGAAATGCGTAAGTCTGGTTTTTCAAGACGAGAAACTGAGAATACTTTCGCCATCATTTTCTCATGGTTACCCTTTACAGTAACCATGTTTGATGAGTTTTTGACAAATTGAATTACATCATATGAATTAGGTCCACGGTCAATCAAATCACCAAGTAACACGACATAATCGCCGGTGTTGATTTCAAGTTTTGCAACAAGTTCCCTTAGTGTCAGATTGAACCCATGAACATCGCCAATGACCCAAACATTGTTGCCTTCATTCAATGATTTCTGTAATTTCATTTCTAATTCTATATCTCTCATGCCATCTCCTCCAACCATTCATCAGCTACGGTATTATTTTGAATCCAAGTCTGCCAATTTTTCTCGTAGTCAAGTAAAAACTGCTCTTGTCCTTCATTTATGCCGCGAGGGTCACGCATTTCTCTTACCATTGAAATTGCGCTCGTCATGTCAAATCTTGACAACAACCATATTACGATACAAGTGAAGACACCTGCTCGACTTATTCCACCTTTGCAATGCACTACGACCCGTTTACCTGAGTAGAAATTTGGCATGACCTGTTTTATTATCGATAATGACCTGACAAACCACATATTGTCAGGGACTTCTTCATCTGGAGTTGGTGCATGGTACCATTCTATACGATTGGATTGTAGTTTTTTACCCAAATTTTTGACTCTTAACTCTTCCATTTCATGCTTAGTGATCAGAGAAATTACATGACCAACATTTGCTTTCTTCAATTCTCTTATGTCCAAATCAAGATCTCTATGCCAGCCACCAGTCATTGACCATGGTTGAACCTTGCCAGGGCAAAATGTCATCCCAATATGGCCTGCAGTCTTCTTGTCATACCATATCGGTATCCAGGTTATTTTCAGTTTATGAGAACGACTATTACGATAATTTCTGCTCATTCAAAACTCCCCCAATTTAAGCCATATCGGCGCATGGTTGCCCAAACCTCAAGACAATGTTCTTGGAAGTTCTTTTCCTCAATACTATTCTTGAAATTGTCATAGTCAATGTTAAGTG
>JAKUNX010000035.1 GCA_022451835.1 Candidatus Poseidoniaceae archaeon | reverse complement strand
CTATACATCAAACCAACAGTTGAACTTGACCCACTAAAACCTTGGCTGGACATCAATGGCGATGCTGCTGAATATGAGCGAATGTTGATTCGTTTTGGAATGACCTCGCCAGAAGATTTCCCCGGAATGGGCGAAGGGCTTGAAGAGATGTGGCGAGATTTGTCCGTATTTACTAATCTATCATCTGGTACAAAAGCGGCTGCTGGTGAAGAAAGTGAAGATAAGCCACTAACTTGGGTTATGTTTACCGGTAGACCAATCACTAGATATGTTGCTTCTGATGCTATGCAAAATGAAATGCAATCCTCACTTATTCTTGGCTCACTATTTGTGTTCATAACTTTGTCAATTGGTTTCAAATCGTTTAAGCAGGCCAGTATTACGCTTATTCCTATCTTACTGGTGGTAGTTTGGTTGTATGGCTTAATGTATGCTTCCGGTTCATCGTTAAACATTGTCACGGTAACTATTGCAACGATATCATTAGGAGTTGGTATAGATTACTGTATACATGTCACAGAAAGATATCGGGAAAGTCGGGAAAAAGGCGAAACTCATCATGAAGCACTTGTGGCCGTGGGAGGTGCTTGTAGTCTGGCTCTAATCGGCAGTGCAGCATCTGATATCGCTGGATTTAGTGTGATCGCTTTATCTCCAATGGGACTGTTCAGTAATTTCGGTATTTACTCTGCAGCAATGATTGCCCTGTCATTGATTGCTAGCCTAGTTCTAACTACAGCCGCTTTAGGAATTTTAGCCTTAATTATGCGTGATAACTCTCTCAGTACATCAGTTCATTTCGAACACGAATAATGTTATTTATCGCAATTCTGACAGCCCTAACATGACTGATGGCCAGACCTACTACGATGGATTGATTGCACAAGGCTATCCTGCCGACCAAGCACTTGGATATACTCAACAATATTACCCGGGATTTACTCCTGCTGTAGCAGCACCGGCACCAATGCCAGTTGCTGCACCTGCTCCAATTCCACAACCTATGGCACAACCTATGGCTCAGCCAATGGCTCAACCAATGATGGGAATAGACCCAATGGGTGCTGCACCAATGGGTATGGCTCCAATGGCAATGGCACCAGCAGGAGAAAAGAAGCCGATTATGGCATGGGCAGCAGTTGGTTGTATTGTTGTAGCATTGCTTCTAACAAGTATAGGACTGTTCGGTAATTCTTGGCTCGTAGTTAGCGATGAAAATACTGAACAGGGATCTGGCGAAGTATCATTAGGATTATCTAACATGGTAGTAGATTGCTCCGGGGAGATTCAGGAACAAGACTGCATTGATTTTGCTTATGTGCTTTTAGCTGATGATATGGAGAAGGCTGCTGCAGAAGGCGCACCAAATGATCCGGTAGTCAAGGGACCGATTGAGAATCAGTGTGAAAATATCTACAGTATTACAATTCAATTAGCTGGAGATGATCAGACTGTGAGGAGTGAAGCCGGAGATGATCGAGAGAACTGCTTAAGCAATGACTCTGCTGGCAATCTAACTAGTATCATATTATGGATTGGAATAATCGGAGTTTTAACATCTGCCGTAATGCTGACAGTCTCTCTGTTGGGCAAACAATTACCGGCTAATACGCAAAAATATGGCCGTATCTCATCGTTTGTTAGCGGTGGAATAATTATTGTTGGAGCAATTATTTGGCTGTTGATGAAATATGATTTCGATGGGAACTTTGAGAGCGGTTCATCGTTTTATACCGTAATATTTGCCGGTGTTTTAGCAATTATTGCTGGTGTTTTGGATATTCTAGACAAGCGTTGAAGCCCGTTAATTTCTCCGTCATCTTCTTCAATGGATGCTTTGAGCGTTGGTTGCTTCCACCCGGGGTTGTCCCCATGGCAGTGGTGATTTTTAATGCCTGAAGAGAATGATGAAGAATGGATGAAATATGCCAGCGCAGGCTTTGGGCAAACTAACTATTCACTGTGGGAAGAAGAAGTTGAAGAAGAAAAAACCGAACCTGAGACTGAACAATTAGGCGTCGATTTACCAGAACAACTCGCAACTCACATGGAAGAAATACCTCGTGCACCAAATCCTGCAGGTCTCAAACATTTGGTTAGGATTGGTTGTTGTGACTTTTGCTTGGGCAGACTTGGAGGTAAGAAAAGATATGATCAAACTATCGAAGATTCAGGGATTGAAATTAGACAATCGGTAGTTGAAGCAAACAGCCACCTTGCAAATATTAGAGAAGAAATCCCACTGTGCCCGTTCTGTGAAAATTTATTCGAAGAAACCGAACTGTTAGCAGATATAATCTATGACGCTATCGAGCCATATGAAATAAAACGACTTCAAATCGGCACAAGATTTCCCAAAGACCAAATTGAAGCGGAGGATACTGAGCGCAAACGCTATGCTGCAAGTGGTTCAGATGGTTTGAAAACCGGTTTAGTAGCCGAAATCGCCCGCAATTTAAACCAGAGACTTGAAGGAGTAAAATTGGTCAATGAAAAGCCACATGTTTTGGCATTAATCGATGTTCTAACTTTAACGGTGGAACTTGATGTTAGAGCCCATTATATCTACGGAAGATACCGTAAACTCGAACGTGGTATACCTCAGACAAGATGGCCTTGTCGGGCTTGTAAAGGTAGAGGCTGTGAGAAGTGTAATTACACTGGCTTACAATATGAGTCAAGTGTTCAAGACTTGATAGGTAATCCAATTTTAGAAGCTCTTGATGCATCTGAACATTCTTTCCATGGCATGGGTAGAGAAGACATAGATGTTCGCTGTATGGGTAGAGGCAGACCTTTTGTCATTGAACTTAAAGAGCCAAAATTAAGATCCTGCGACTATCAAAAATTAGAGAATCTAATCAATGAAAAAGCCGCAGGCGCAATTGAGGTTTCAGACCTTAGAAGTTCAAATCGTAGTGAAGTAGTTAGAATCAAGGATACGCCTGCTGAAAAGTCTTACACAATCAGATTCAAATTACAACCGATGAACGAATCGGAATATGCTGTAATTACTGCCCCTCTTGACTTGACTAAACAGGATAAAAAATCACACAAGCGTAGGCCACGGCGCGGCGACAAAAGAAAAGACAACACTAAGCCACTTCCTACTGAAATTGTCACTGAAGATTCTAGGTATAATGAAGAGGATTTAGACAAACTGAAAAAGGCCGAACTTGAAGCGATATGTGTGGAAAATAACCTCAAAAAAACTGGTAAAAAAGGCGATTTAATCGAGCGAATTCTAGCAATGCCAACTCCTGGTAGTGCTTGCTTCGATTTACCCAACTCAGAAGCTATCAAATCTACAATTATGTCTCTAGAAGGAACGAAATTAGCTCAAAGAACTCCAGATAGAGTAGCTCATCGTCGAGCAGATTTAATCAGGCGTAGAGAAGTTATTACAGTGCATGAGCCAACGATTGAAGTTATGGAAGATGGCTCGACGGAGGTAGAGGTTACTCTAAGATGTGAATCTGGCACCTATGTCAAAGAGACTGTTCATGGAGACAATGGTCGAACTCAGCCGAGTGTAGCATCCTTGTTAAAAGCAAAATGCGAGGTAATTTGGCTTGATGTAGGAGACATTCACGCTGACTAATTCGGCTCGAGTTGCAGCATTAATTTCGTCGCGGTGCTTATATGCAATCGGTAGGTCGCCAACTTGCTCCGAAGATGGCAATATGCTGAATCGGATGTAAAGGAGGCGAAAACCATGAAGCGTTCCAAGGGTCAGAGAGTAAGAACTCGAAGCATTCTAAGAAGAAGGAAAAGTGAGCGCAGTCGCTTGAATATTAGTCGCGTAATACACGATTATGAAGAAGGTGACAGGGTTGCTATCGTACTCGATGGTGGCCAACAAATGGGTATGCCTCACAGAAGATTCAATGGTAGAACTGGTTTTATCAAAAAGCGTCAAGGCGTTGCTTGGATCGTTTCAGTTAAAGACGGTAACATGCAAAAAACCGTTATTGCCCGACCAGAACACCTACGTCCATTGGAGTGATTACCATGACTGAAGAAGACAATTTCATTGACTTTGCAACTGTTAGAGATATGCTTGAAAGTGCTCAAGAGAGAAGAGGCGACTTGACCTATGAACAAGTTGCTGCTTTACAACATGCACAATGGGCTGCTAGTGACAATAGAAATGGTTACAAGACTGACTCTAAGGTATTTGAAACCTTGAAGGCTGCTCTATGCGAAATTGACAAACTCGCTCAATATCCAGATTTGGCTGCTAAGATTGCAGAACTAATCCCAATGTACCCTGATGATGTCAAGGCTGTTTTGGTTTCAAAAAGAATCGCAATCGATGACTCTGAAATCAATCAAATTCTCGATGTTGTTAGACAACATGTTGGCTTCGAGTGATGCTAACTAGGTGATAATTATGAGCGGTTTCAGTCGTGACCGTAACATCAAAGTTCCAAAAAAGATGGAGAAAAAAGAAGTTGTTTCTCAATCAAACTATCTTCCATCAAGGCCTGCAGAAGGTCGGGTTGAAGTACCGAAAAAGGTAGCTAAGCCTCCGCAATCTCGTCAGCAAAACAATCAACAACGCCGTAGAGGTAACAATCGTCGTAGTAGTGGCTCCCGAGGCAATACTCAAAGACAAAAAAAACCTCGTCGCCCAACGCCACTTGATGATGAAGTATGGGCCAGAGTTATCGAAAATGATTCGAAAACTAACGTCATTGTCGCCCTTGGTGAAAGTAAAATGATGCTAGGTAGATATGCGGGAAAAAATTCTGCTACTGCGGTAGGAGAGCGAATCTATGTCGGAGTAGACTCTAACAAGCGAACCGAGATTGGTGAGATTTTGGGGATGGCCAAGATGGACCGATTATCAGGGTCTGCAATAAGTGATTTGCCGTTGGTTACACAAATGTTTGTTGAGGAAAATCAAGCTCATTTCATCAAGGCTTTCTTCAATATCGCAGGCCCACTATCGCTCAAACAGCATGCCTTTGAATTGCTGCCCGGCATCGGCAAAAAGAAGGCTTTACAGATGGTCGAAATTAGAGGATCTAGTGGATTCTCATCATTAGAACAATTGAATGAATCATGCGCCATTGATGCTGCAGAACTATTAGCAAAGCGCTTTGTTGCTGAAATTGAAGACAAAAATCTACAACCTCGCCTTTCTGAACTTCTGTTACCGGTGTCAGCATGAGAGGAGCAAGGCAACTCGTCGACTTGTTGCGTAATATCCAAGATAATGACAAATCTCTTGGTCAACATTTTCTCATCAATGATGAATTAATTGCTAAGTCAATTGAATTCGGTGAAGTTTCAGCAAATGATCATGTGTTGGAAATCGGCCCAGGCCCCGGGGTATTGACTGAGGCTTTACTAGCAACTGGCTGTAAAGTTACTGCGATTGAAATCGACGCTGGAGCTGTTGATCATCTTCGAGACGTATTTTCTAAAGATATTGCTAACAAGGATTTAATCCTTCATCATGGAGACGCATTAAAACTCAAATGGCCATCTAATGTGACTAAAGTTGTCGCAAATATCCCATACCAGATTTCTTCACCATTAATCGATTTGTTGACAAGATTTTTGCGTGACCAGTGGAAAGATTGCTTGGTAAAAGTGATCTTGCTTGTTCAGGAAGAATTCGCTGAAAGATTAGTCATGGAATATGAATCCGATGTTGGTTCACTTGGTATGACTGCTTTACTTGATTGGCAATGTGATATACTGGCAAAAGTGGCACCGCATCACTTTAGCCCAAATCCTAAGGTGAATTCTTGCTTTATTGAAATGAAGCCAAGTCATGAAGATTTCCCGGTTGACAAACGTTTGGTTAAGCAACTAATCCACCAAGCATTTAGTCAGCGTCGTAAGAAACTTAGAACCAGCCTTAAATCAGTTCCAAGAAGATTAAACCGGATTCCAAATTGGTACTCACAACGTTGGAAAAATTCCTATTCAGAATTGAACGATGATGAAAGAATGGACGCTCGTCCAGAAGAGTTAGATTTTGATGATTGGATAGAGTTAACAAAAGATTTTGTAAAATTAGGCGAAGAGGAGTAAATAGGCTCACAATGTTGCTTTTTTACTAAATTATACTAGCAAATTCAGGGTTTTTTGATACGAGAGGTTTTTCTTAGGAGTGACGCTTGGCCTGCACTTGTCGGAGGGGATGCTATGGCAAAGAAGGACACATATCTTGCACTATTAAGACGTGGAATTGATGACACGACAGCACAACAATTAGCTGATGCTGGACTAAAAATTGGTGATTTGAAGAAAATCGATCGCAACATGCTAGTTGAGAATTATGGTTTGAAAGCCGATATCGCTGATGGAGTAATTTCAATCATCAACTCAGCACATTCCTCACATGGTAAGGAAAGATTTCTAGCTTCAGTTTTAGCACCTGAAAAGAAAGTTGATTCTAAGATTGAAGAGATTAAATTTAAGCGTAAGCAAAAAGATGTATTAACTGAACTTGCCGAGCAAAAAGAACGACTTAAGATTGCTAAGGTCGAAGCTTTTAGAGCCAAGAAACTCATTATGAATCGCTTAGGTAAAACTGTTGAATTAATTGTAAAATTAGAAAATAATCTTTACGATGAAGGAAAAGATGACCAAAAAGTCAAGATTCGAGATCAGCTTGAGACAAGAGGTCTTGAAGCCGCAAGAGATCACGAAATGCTTGAACTAGAAGGTACTCCACAAGATATTGTTGATTTTAGACGTAAATATGTTCCTGCTCTTATCTTCCATGCATGTCCAATCTGTGGTGATGAGATGGACCCTCGCCAAGCAAGGGATATGGACAACCCTACTGAATGGTCATTTATCTGTTGGGAATGTGAAGAGACTTTCTCCCCAGAACTTGCTGATAATGTCGAAGAGCGATTAGCCAATGGAAGCCGTATCATGATTGATGAAGATAAGCGTCCACGTAACCCTGTACCGCCTAAACCAGCCGCAATGGATTTCTCATCGGTAAATGATATGATCAAGAAAGACCTTGAGCAGACCGGTGCTAACGCAGATGAAATGAGTCGAGTTGTTGAAGAGAGTGCAATAGGCGGCGGCCTAATGGACATCAATGACTGGATTGACCAAACCCTCGCAGCAAAGGACTACATCCAAGCCCAAGAAGACCGTGAAGATTTCATCTTGAGAACTGGTGCAGGTGCAACTAAGTTCAACAAGTGGATGAAGAAAGCAGGACTGTTCTTCAACAAACAAACCGGTCGTTGGACTCGCCACAAAGATGTCCGATGAGGCGATTGAATGGCTGATTCCGATTCTCATGATGAGAATTCAGAGCAACAAATCAAACTTGTTCGCTTCTTCATGGGCGCTAAATTATTAGGTCAAACAAGGCTCGTATTAGGAGAAACTATTGTAGAACATGCTGAATCTGCAGGAGTCAATATTCCTACCAACTGTACTTCTGGAACCTGTGGCACCTGCATGATTACTTTACTAACCGGTGATGTACCTTTACCAGAAATTTTGCCTCCTGGATTAGATGAGTATATGGTTGAACAAGATGCTAGGCTAGGATGTATTGGCATGCCTAGTACTGATTGTGAAATCGATATCCGCCCCCCTTTGTGAGTGATTCAAATGTTTAGCAATTGGACTTATGTCGAATGGTTAATTCTAATCATAGATATCGTAGCAGTTGTTATTGTCGTTAGATTTTTGCGGAACAAAGTCAAGAAAAAGTTAGATGAGGTTGAATTAAGGCAAAATTTCCAAACCAGGAAACGAAGAGAACAGGCAAAGCAAGATAATCGGCAATCGTCTGAAGAATAATGTTGAACATGTTCAATAACCCTTGACTATAATAAAACAATATGAGCCGCGGCAGTGAACTAACTACCGGGCCAATACCTGTTGGACAATTTGTCAATCTGGTCAGAAATACATTAAGAAATGATAAAATATTTCAAAATCAAGTTATCACTGGTGAGATAACCCAGTGGAAGCAATATCCAAATGGCCATACATATTTCACATTGAGGGATTCAGACGGCCAAATTAGTGCCGTGATATGGAAGGGTAGGTGTCATATCGATCCTATTATCGAAGAAGGAAGTGTTGTCGTAGTAATCGCCAACCTAGACCTCTATGCCAAGGCTGGTAAAATTCAGTTAGTAGTAAACAAGATTGAACCTGTAAACAAATTAGGACTTCTTGAAGAACAAAAAAAACTCCTTATTGAAGCATTGCGAAATGAAGGGTTGTTAGATAGGCCAAGAATGACATTGCCAATGATTCCCAAGCATATCGCCATAATTACTGGCACCGGTTCTGCAGCACTAGCTGATATGAATCGCTTAATTGAGAACCGTTGGCCCGGCCTTAGAAGAACCATAATTGGGGTAACTGTTCAAGGTGAAAATGCGCCAAATGAAATTGTTCGAGCAATATTAGCGGCAGGAAAATTATCTAATCCAACGATTGCTATGAAATTAGATTTACCGCCTGTAGATTTGATTATTGTAGGCAGGGGGGGTGGTGCTCCTGAAGATTTGTGGGCATTTAATCTTGAACCAGTGGTTCGAGCAATTATTGCTTCAAACATTCCGGTTGTTTCAGCAGTTGGGCATGAATCGGACTTACTGGTTTCAGATTTAGTAGCAGATATACGTGCATCTACTCCATCAAATGCGATAGAGCGATGCGTACCTGAATATGATTATCAGCAACAGTTGTCTATTCACTTTTCAGAACGATTAGATGAGGCAACAAATAGATTATTCCTTGATTGGAGAAACAGAATTCAATTAATTCAATCTCGTCTGCTTAATGCGCCACTCAAAGGAGTTTACAATGCTAATCAACATATTAGCAATCTATCAAGTAGATTGTCAAATGCGGTAATTGGGAAATTTAGTAATGCTAGAAAAAAATTACAATTTCTGTGTAATACAATGCAATTATCCATGCAGAAATCTCTAGCAAATGAAACAACAAAATTAGCGGTCATCGAATCATCACTAAATTCAGCTCATCCAAGAAATGTTTTGGAACGAGGATACAGTATGATCACTGATGGTACTGGTGAATTAGTAAGCAAGACCAAAGATTTAGCAAAGGGCCAGCAAGTGATTCTTGCTTTGAGTGATGGTAGTGCAAAAGCAACAATCGATGAAATAAAGAAAATAGGTGAAAATAATGAGTGAAGAAATGAATTACAGTAAAGCAATAGAACGATTAGAAGAGATTGTCCAAGCACTAGAGCGCGGTGGTATTCCGCTTGATGAGACTTTGAAATTGTATGATGAAGGAGCAAAATTGCTTGACTTTTGTCAGCAAGAATTGGCCAGTGCTGAAGGAAAATTGAACGAAATGCGACTGTCCGATATAGAAATGAAATTATCAGAATAAGGCAATAACTCATAAGGCAATAACGCCAGCATAAACCATGAAAGAGAAGCGCTTGCGTTCACTGAAAGTGAAAGTAATCCAAGTGTTTTCAAAATGGCAAGACCCTCATGAAGAGGTTTCATACAAAGAATCAGGAATTGTGCAAGCAATGGAAATAAGTGATGAAGGGGATATCAATTTCACCATATTGCCTAAGCATCCGCATTGCCCTTGTTGCCTATTAAATGCAAGCCAATTAAGAGATAAATTACTGTCAATAAAGGATGTTCGGTCAGTCTATTGTGACGTGATTGAAATCCCAGGTAAGGAAAGGTGGATTCGCTCAATCAATGCTTAAGCGATATTTTCTAAGTAGCAAAAATGCTGGAATTGTCCATAACCCGACAGCACCAAACCATGCAACTATCGAACCAGTAACGATGCCAAATGAAGGCAACGACCACATTGCAAGTAACGCATAGACAGACACGCTAGCTCCACCAAGCATCATTGGTGCAGCTGCTCCTTGGGGTACTTGGGGTCCTTGAGAAATCCATAACGCTACCATACTGGTTAAGAAAATCGCCGGAAAAGCACTCGCTAGTCCTGCTACAAACGGCAATCCTAACTCTGCTAAAACTAAACAAGCAGCAATTGCTAAACCAGCAGCAATTCCTCTTATTGATAGTATTGCCAATGGAACTTTATTCTTGCCTTTAGGGGCATCTCGGCTTTGAATATTGAACCGTACTGCTAGAATCGCAAGCGCGACTAATCCTATTATTCCCAACATTGCCTCACTAATCATTCCATCAGTGACCTGCCTTGCAATTAGCAAACTGATGAAGGCTAAAACTGCCCAAGTACAAAGTGAGACTAAAATAGTGATTGGAAGTTTTAGATTAGTTTTATTGATATATTTGGGAAACACAATCCATACTCCAAGAAACATGCCATTTATCAGCATGCCAATTGGAACAACTGACATACTAGCGATTAGGGATTCTTCTCCTTCAATTGCATAGACTCCTGCTGCGGCTGGAATAATTGTAGATGGAATAGTCCCCAAAACACCGCCGATAAAACCACCAAATCTCTCAATTGCGACGGTAACTAATATCGCTACCAAGCCGGCAAAAACACCGTATAGTATGATGGTTGAATTTATCATCCAATCATCTCTGCAACTCTAAAGGAACTGCTCAAAGAGATTCTGCTAATCCAACTATTGCTCCATAATCTGGCTCAACACCTGGGTTCTCGGCTACCCAGCGGTGTTGTACAACGCCATCTTTGTCAATAACAACGACAACTCTGTTAGCAGAAACATAGCCTTCAAGGCCACCAAGGCCGACGAACTTCGCATCATATGCTTCAACTACTTCACGATCTAAATCTGATAATAGTTCAAATTCCAGACTATATTTTCTAGCAAACTCTGCGTTTGCCCAAGGTGAATCAACACTAATGCCAATTACAGTTGCTGAAGCATCGTTTAGTTTAGCCATATTGTCTTGGAATGCGCACATTTCTTTGTCACAAACGCCGGTAAAAGCGCCTGGATAAAATGCTAAAATAACTGTCTTACCTCTGTAGCTTGACAATGAAATTGCTTCTTTTGCGGTATTTTTTAGCGTAAATTCTGGGGCTGTTTCTCCTATCATGGTATAACCTCTAAGATGCATGCCTATGCATGAAGTATTTTAACAAATGCACTTAAACTCAATATGGGTCTAAATGAACTATTTGCTCAATATCTATTCTTTTGTAGCCTCTTTCACGAGCATTGGTTGCGGCTTTAATTAACATTGATCGCATCCATCCTAATGACATCAAAGTTTTCATTCGATTGATTGATTCAATGAACTGAACAGGATTGCCGCCTAACTGCGCGTGTGCTCTTATGTCTCCTTCTAACTTCTCAACCACCATGTAATAGGTATCGATCAATTCCTCAACTGCGTCATCAGTAACCGGCATCTTTGCATGAGTTCGAGCCAAAGATAGTAGAGATGAACGGGTCAATACTCCGCCGCCTTGGCCTACAACTAAGGTTTCGGTTTCTTCAACCACTTCTAATTCTACTGCGTCATCCTCACTATCTAACCCCATGCCAGATACGGCAATTTCAAGATGGCGCGGTTTAATTGTCCCAACTCGGTCTTTATCGGCAGCTGCCTCAGCGTGTTTGAGTATCTTAGCTAGGTGTTGCTCAGTGTGCTCAATTCCTGCCTGAACTGCAGCAGAACCAACTGATTCGATATTTGAGATTCTATCAATCATTAATTCTCTTGTTCGATTATAGTTTAATCTAGTCCTATTTGGATCATCGAGAGTTTTTCTTTCTGGGTCTTGTGCTAGAGTTTCCGATTCCATCTGTGGCACTAAGCGGTCTAATTCTTCACATAGCAATTCGACCAACTGCTGTTTAACAGCACCCGAAATTCGCATTTGAGTATAATTTGCAGCAACTGCTCCAATATGTCCTGATGAGTACGGCTTAGCCGGCATATCTGCTCCTTACATTGGATGCTTTTCATTATTAGCAATGGTTCAACCACTGATTATTATCCTCAAGAGTCAACCTTTCTAATCCTTCATCTGTCCTTAACCAAGTATCTTCAATACCGATGCTTCCGTCAACATAGACTAACTTTGGCTCTATTGCCATCAGACCATTAATCGGTAATGGCCTATCAAATCCTTTAGCAACTACTGGCGATTCGTCTAATTGAAGGCCAACAGAATGTCCCAAAAACTGGCTTTGATCTGGTTTCATGCCCATCAGGTGTTCACTATGACCCATGTTTTCAACTAATTCAGAGCCTAATTCCCATGCTCTGGAACAGTTTTCGCCCCGTCCTAAAGATGCTACAACTTTGTTACTAACTTCGACCATATCAGATAACCTTGACTCCCAAGGTTCTGGTAATTTACCGATACTAAACATCCTAGTTGCATCAACCACATAACCACGATGAACGTGCACTAAGTCGACTAAGATTGGTTGGTTTGGTTGTAATTTATTGAATCCAGATCCCATTCCTGCTAGCGGATGAGGTCCTGTTCCTCCTATCGCGGAATCAAAAAATGACGGTATCCCGCCAGCTCTGCCAGAAACTATCACTGCCCTGTCACATTGTAAGGGAAACCGGCGCATTTGGACATTACCACCAAATCCACTCTGACGGCTGACTGCTTCTGCGGCTGCAACAATATCTAACTCTGTTGCGCCAATTGAAATAGACTGCTTTACTGCATCAAACATCTGTTGCTGAATCTTTGCTCCTTCTCGCATCATCTCTATTTCCCAATCAGATTTTGCTTCACGCTGTTCATGGATTATCTTGGTACAATCACTTGTATTGCCTAATTTCGACAATACAGATTGGAATTTTTGGCAAAAATCTGCAGGTATTTCGCCAAATTGAAGCCCTGGGGCTCCTTCTAATCCAATTCCAGTCAATGTTTCAGCAAATATACCTAAACTAGGGAATTTTTCAACTAAAATTGGAGAATCGCTGCCGCCTGCCTCAAACTTCGCTCGGCTAATTGAGCGTCGGACAAAAAACGTCGCACCATTGCCGCCTTGTTCGATACTTGCTTGAGAATTTGATGCTGGAACAAATAATGCTCCATTCTGTCTGCCGCCGGCATAATAATACAAATCTACAGGATTTTGAATTAATACACCGGGTGTTTTTGCATCGGAAAGACGAATGCTTAGTTCTTGTATTCGTGATTCTAATTCACTTACCGGTACTCGCCAATCCTCGCCATCAGGCCCAACTAAATCGTCAGTAGACCAAGACGCCATGTGAGTGGCTAATGGTCTATATTGAAAACTCTAACCACAATATTCGACTTAAGTTTGCATTTACGGTTTTATCTGCTATATTCAATTTAGAAAAGATATCAAAAACTGTCAACTTTTGGAGTTGTCATGGCAAGGGTGCTAAACTTGCGCGACTTTAATGTCGAAAGCAAGACTGTGCTGGTTCGAGTTGACATCAATAGCCCTCTACAGCCTAAAAGTCAAGAGTTTTTGGACGACACTAGAATAAGAGCAATTATACCAACTCTCAATCTACTGACAAAGTCGAAAGTTGTCATTTTGACACATCAATCAAGACCGGGGAAAAAGGATTTCACCAATACTCTTGGTCATTCTCGAGAACTTGGCAGAGTGTTAGGCCGAAATGTCAAATGGGTCGAAGATATACATGGCGACAAAGCCATGAATGCAATTGAGGACTTGAAAGATGGTGAAATTCTAATGTTGAATAATGTAAGAATGGACCCCGAAGAGGTTTCAGTGAAGGGAAGTTTTGATGATATGGCTGAAACCAAAATTATCCAAAGACTATCAAGCGTTGTTGATATCTTTGTCAACGATGCCTTTGCTTGTGCTCATCGTAACACTCCATCGATTGTTGGATTCACACATACAATTCCATGTGTTGCCGGTGAGTTGATGATGCGCGAAATAGATGCATTAGATGTTGCTCTGGAAAATCCGCGAAGACCGTGTATAGCCGTTGTTGGAGGCATCAAAGTAGAGGATTCAATTTCAATTGCTGATAATATGCTGAGAAAGGGCATTGCCGACCAAATTTGGGCAACTGGCGGAGTTGCGAATTTACTGATAGAATATTCAGGAGTTAATATTGGACAAACCAATCACGACTTCCTGGTCAATGAGCTTGGAGACTCATACCACAAGACTGTTGAAACTGGTAAAGCGATGCTAAATGATTTCCATGACAAAATAATATTGCCAACCGATTTGGCCGCTAATGTAGAAGATAATCGTGTAGATCTAACAACCGATGAACTTCCTATCGAAGCGCCTATTTTTGATATTGGAATCAATTCAACCATGGCGCTATCAGCTGCAATTAAGCAGGCTGGTACAATAATTTTGAATGGTCCAGCCGGTGTTTTCGAACTTACTGACTTTGCACTTGGCACTATTGAGAGGCTCAATGCCTGCGCA
>JAKUNX010000034.1 GCA_022451835.1 Candidatus Poseidoniaceae archaeon | reverse complement strand
GCCTTTTTTTTTTATTCAATTTATACGGCTTCCTTTTAGAACTCCATGATTTAGCAGGTTTGATTCAGATGACTATAGATACTGCTGATATTTTTGGTAGTGATCAAATAGGTATTCATGTTGCTTGTGTAGGTCAATATGTATTCCATCCTCCAGAACTTACCGAACCTGTAAAAGACAAAATAAATCATGTATTAGGTCTTGAATCAATTGAATTGTCCATTGGTGGTTCAAACTTAATTGGAGCATTACTTTCAGGAAATTCTCATGGTATGGCAGTTGCTGATATTGCTACTGAATCAGATATTGACTTTTTGACCTCATATGGGGATGTTATTGTGATGGAAGGAGGAGTAAATACTGCTGGGAATTTGTTACTTTCTAATGAATTAGGTGTTGTTGCAAGTCCGAGTATACCCGAAGAGGGTTTGGAAATAATTTCTGAAGTGATGAAAGTTGATGTTGTTGCTACCACTATTGCTGGGCAAGATGTTGTAGGCTCTCTTGGAGTGACAAATGATCAAGGTATTCTATTACATCCGGATGTAACTCCTGAAGAAGTTATGTTGATTGAACAGGTTATGCAAGTACCACCTATGGTTGGTACTGCATGCTTTGGCTCGCCTTATGTTGGTGCAGGTATATGCGCATCAAATAACGGTGCTTTAGCTGGAACAGAGACAACTGGTCCTGAGTTGAACCGTATTGAGGATGCCTTAGGATTCCTATAATCTGCCTGTGAAATGTTCAAAGGCCTAATTGAATCAAAGGTAATCATGGGCGAGATGCTGTATCAAGGTAAAGTTAAGCAAGTATGGTCAACTGATGACCCAGATATTCTAGAATTCAGATTCACTAATCAGATATCTGTTTTTGATCAAATAATCCCTTCACTTATTCCAAGAAAGGGTGAATCATTGAACAGAACTACCGCTCACTGGTTTAAATTGATTGAAGAAGAAGGTATCTGTGGCACTCACTTAGTAGAAGTAAATGCAGCAGACAGATGTTTGGTAAGGAAAGTAGAGGTCATCAAAGAACCGGGGGCAATTCCTAGAGATATGGAGTGGGTTTTCGTTCCTTTGGAAATAATTTGTCGTCACTACTTATCTGGCTCAGCTTGGAGAAGATTTCAACGTGGGGAATTGACAGCAGAAGAACTAGGTGTCAAACAAGATTGTGAGTATGGTGCAAAATTAAGCAAACCATTCCTTGAAGTTACTACTAAATTCGAAAAGTTTGACCGAAATATCACTATTGAAGAGGCACTTGAGATCTCTAATATTACTGAAGAAGAACTAAATGCAATATTCGAAGTTGTGTTGAAGGTTGATGCTCTTATCGAAAGAGAAGCGGGCAAGAATGGCTTAATTCATGTAGATGGAAAGAAAGAATTCGCTCTAGGTCCTAATCGAAAAGTAGTCTTGGTAGATACCTTTGGAACCTTGGATGAAGATCGCTGGTGGGATGCAGAAGCATATGCTAACGGCGAATGTATCGAACTTTCCAAAGAATTTGTTAGAACTCATTACATAGGTACAGGACATCAAGCTGAATTGAAGAAAGCAAGAGATGAAGGTACAGTAGATCCTCCAATCCCTGAATTGCCACAAGAAGTTATTGACCAAACTGCTGAGTTATATGCTTCTATGTATGAGAGATTAACTTCTGAAAACTTCTAACTACAAATGTTCTCTGTGCATAATGCCAGAATCAATTCTCTCAGCAGCTTTTAACATAGCTAAGAAATGCTTGATTGCGTCTCTAACTCCCCCGTCAAGTGGCTCATCTGAGGCAACAGACCAGTTTCTGCCAGAGAGAAGTTTTCTGATTTCAGTAACCTCTTCCAAACTTAGAAAGCCCAAAATATTCATGCCACCTTTGCCACCACTATATCTTGCTTCACTATAGTCGTCTAAGATATTAAATGATGATAATTTTTTCAATAATTCAATGATACGTGTAAACATTTGATTAGCACCCTTGATTTGAGAATTAGGACGTAAGAATTCAATTAGATAACCGATTAGAGACCCGTTGCCAAATGGGAAACGACCAAATTTTTCTCGCCTTAAACTCTCACCAATTGCCAAAGGTTTCCCCTCCTCATCTATGTTTATCGAGCACAAAAATAGTAACATTGAATCATCCCATGTAATTTCCTCAATAGAACATGAATTACTCATTCCTTGCTCAATGAGGCGTTGCTTTAGAGTAGGATTGTCTGCTAAAAGCGCTTTCCAAGACTCATTTTTGGCTTCTCCATTTTGCTGAAGTATGTTAGAAACATCTAGCGCAATGTCAGCATCACATGAATGAAGTGTGTAGAAAGCCGAGGTTGTCCCACCAACTTGGTCTAGGTCCATGATGATGGCAGAAGGCCAAGTGAATTAATACCTTGTAATCAGTCTTTGAAGAAATCAGCCATTCTATCGTTAATTGGTCTAGTATCAACAGGCTTGTCGTCAGATTTCATTTCATCTCTTAACGATGCAAGTCTGCCTGATGCAGAAGACTGATCAATCAAATTAGTTTGAGTATCTTCTATATCTTCTTCCTCTTGAATTTCAATAACTTCTTTTTCCAACCCTTCTTCTTCAATTTCAATACTGAAATCATCTAAATCCTGTTCAAATGTTTCTTGAATATCATCAGTTTGTTTTGCTTCGACTACTGGCTCTTTGTTTGGTTTAGTTTTCTGTGGTTTTTGTTTTTTAGGGGTATTTGGTGTAAGTAATCCTGCAAAATAAGCTATTGCAATAACAATTATTGTTGTCATTATGCCATAAATCAACTGGGAACTATCTATAATTTCAGATTTTCCAGATTTGTAGTATACCTGCGCCGTGTCATCATCTGAAATATCATCTATGTCATAGGGTGAAGCACATCTTAACTCAGCTCGAATTAAATCATCATTATCAAATACACCGGGGTCATCAATTTTAATTGTAGGTGCAAAATCAAAACTGTTGATATCGATGATTACAGTTTCGCTCCAATCGTTGTCAGGTGAATCTAGTAAAATTGAGCATGTTACACCGACTAATCTTTCGTATGATGTCCTAATAATTGAAATTCTAATGTCTTGTTCAGCTGTCATTTCATTAATTCCAATATTCCAACCACTTGCTCTTGATATTACTTCAGTACTTCTTTCAGTAATTTCTCTTCCAAACGAGTCGATTACAATTATAGTTACAGTTAGTTCTCCAGCATTAGGTTTCCAACTAGTAGTGTTAATGTCCAATGATAAACTATCTCCTTTGGAAATTGAAAATTGATTTTGCTCGAGAGCAACATTATTGCCATCGTTAGTAAGTAACACTACCGTTCCAGAAAATTTGTCATCAACTGTTGCAGTTAGCGTACATGTAGCAATTTTTTCATTAATCGTTTTTATGCCAAGTTCATCCATTGCAGAAGAAATAAAGCTACAACTTGCTGAATATTCAGGTAACAAATATCCTGCTGAATGAATGAAGTATTCAGTGACACCATCACTTGATGTAAGAGTTAGATTTTGCTTACTACTAGGAATTGAAACTAGTAATGTTGAGGATGAGAATTGCACATTACTCGGTAAATCAACATCATTATTTGTTACCGAAACGCTTGCTGTATCTCCAACCACTCCCGAAATTACTGGTGAAGAGGTAAAGGCAAAACTTGATGCTTCCACAGGTATTGAAATCGTTTGTAGACCAATAATAGGGTGGGTAATCTCTACAGTAACAGATATTGGTGTACTATCCCATGAAGGGTCAGGAAGCAAACTAATGGGTAGACCAATAACTTGGTTTGGAGAAATGATCAAACTTTCAGGATGGTTTGCTGTCCATCCGCTAGGTATACCAGTAACAGCAATTGATAGAATTGCTAGATCATTACCAGTATTCTCAACCCATGCAGTCGGCATACTTTCGATTGTTGAGTTTACTAACCAATTTCCTTTAGAGTATAATTCGATACTTGGCGAAGTGCCTACTCTTACAGGCACTTCCTGAATGGTTTGCCCAGAACCATCACCATCAGATACTCTAAGTCTTAGCACGCCTACTTCACCTGCTACAGAATTTTCAGGAGGTGAAACAAAAATCGTAACTGTAGATTCTCCAAACGGTTGTATAATGTCACCATTTTGTGGCACAGATATGTTCCATCCTTCACCGGCTTTGCTGTACCATGGCTGTCGAGCTAGATTTCCTAAATGTTCGACATTAAGAGTTAGATTTTGTCCACCAGGTTCGATAATTAAGTTAGTTTCAGAAAGATTTAGCCTCCAACCAGAAATTTGTTGAACGGTTAGGTTTAATGACAAATTACTGACATAAAGTTCATCTGAATACAACTCAAATATTACTGTTGCAATAGTGCCACTCCATGTGTTACTTGGTGCAGTAATTGAAAATTCTAATGACACAGTTCCATTTACTTCAATATCTGTAAATGAATTGTTTTCTGCTGTCCAAATACTTGAATCACTGCCAAAATAATTCATCGTAAATATTGGTTTTACAATGATATTATCGACTGCATTTCCAGTATTTTTAACTGTATAATTCAAATTTAAGGTTTCAGAGGGAATAATGTTGTGCTCTAAACCATCTTCAAAAGTCAAATCCCAACTATGATCTGGTTCAGCTTCAACTAACAAATCAACGACAGATTGAACATTTTCTCCACCTAGCGATTGCCACTTAAACCTCAAAATGAATGGTTCTTGTGCAGGGGTGTCTTCAGACAAAGTCACATCAACAGTAGCGATAGTACTTGCTAGTGCTCCAAGAGTACGTTGAGGGTTATATTCAACTAATTCAACAACTGGAGAACTAGTCATACTTGGGCCTTCAATTACTTCACTAGTCAGCAAAAATTCATCTTGCCCATTGCCGGGGTTTTCTAATCTAAGTAATACTTGGTTGGTAATCTCAACAAACATTGACACTGGGTCGCCTTGAGAATTCTGAACAGGCTGAACAATAGTTGATGCACTTCGATAAACCTGTAGTACATGCAATGTGAAGTATAGACTGTGATTGTCATCAAAATCAGAATCAGTCGTGAAATAATGACGTTGAGGTACAGCATTAACCGGTAAGTCTAGGTAAATGTTACCAGTAAATGGTGCTCCTGAACTACCACTTGCCTCTATTTTACTTCCATCGAATGACAAATCACCATCAACACTCCATACCCAGTTAGTGTGAATCATGTTAGCAGAAACAGTGTTCCACGACATTAAACCGTCATCAGGGATCAAACCTTCTACAGTCCATTGTAGTGATTGATTTGGTAGGGTTCTATGGTGAATATTTTGCACAGTAACAGAGGCTGCAGTTAAATTGACAGACAAGTCTTCACATAATGTCTCATCTCCACTGCCGATACACATAGTCATGGTTGTAGAAGTCACAGAACCGAGTTGTACTCCGATTGGTGTGTTTAGATTTACAAACAATTCTTTTTGCTCACTAGGTGCTAAATTTAGCGAGAATATCTCTGTGCCACTAGAATCATGTAAAGTCGGATTGCCACCCCAAGAAGGTGCCGTCCAGTCAATTGAAGTGGTAGTTTCATAAGCATTACCTAGATTTTCTACAATCATCCATGCAGTAGCAGTATGTCCGGGTCTACCAAACCCTTCAGTATTGTCTAATCCGCTTGGTCCAGCAATGGATAGTCCTCTAGTACGTAGAACTTCCAGTGGCAAAATTGAATCAAATGATATACTTGGGTCACTGTCTAGTGTTAATGTTAGAATGGCATATGAATTATCATCGCCTAAAGCTGTCTGTGGAATTGAAGCTATAAAATCAAACTGTTGTGATATTCCAGGTATAAGGTTTAGATTTGTGTCTTGATTAGAATTAGGCGTGAGTGACCAGCCGCTTGGTAGGTTTGAATCATCCCAAGTAAATGTCCAGTCCTCTGTTCTAGAACCTGTTGCTACTAATGATACAGAGATGGTTTCACTAGTTCCAGGAGCGATTCTTGGAATTTGAGGGGGGATGTCAATTTGTGCTTCATAAGGCTCAACAACTATCAAATCAATTTGGGCATAGTTATTATCTTCTCTTGCTTCTGTCAAATTTCCATTGATATCAAGAATTAATTCAAAGTTATGAATGCCAAGTTCTGCAGTTATGTCTACACTAAATGTGTATGGTCCCCCGTTGCCTGATGGGGCTACAGGTTCAACATCAGTAAACCGTTGTCGAGTAATTTCGTTACCGTTTTGCTTGATAATAACATCAAGGTCATCTTCATTATCAAGCGTACCTATATTGCTAAACTGGCCTGTAACAGTAACAGTTTCACCAGGGTCTGGTTGGCTAGGATTGAAACTAATCCCCCTATTATCGCTAAGTGGGGAGAAATCTGCTACATTTTGAGAAACCAATGTGTCTCCAATCAATATATCCAATGTTCCGTCATTATCCATGTCTGCAACTGCTGGAGCAGACCAAACACGATGTGGCATTCCAAGTGGTGATGACCATCCGTCTGAGACTTCAGAGGAAGTTCCATCATCACCATCAAAAGCCCAGAGACGTTATCCAAATGGAACAATAAGTTCTACGAATGAATCTCCATTTATATCCATCCATATAGGTGGCGCAACACCAATTTCATCATTGTCATTGCCTGCGCCCCTTTGCATGTCTTTAGACCATTCTTTGATTGGTGGATCTGCGGTAATATCGTGGCATCCAGCCATACCCTTTCTATTGAAAGAAACACTTGATTCTGAATACCATGTTACCCAACATAATCTGTCATGAATGCCATTATCATCTGTGTCGATTGGTAATGGTTGAGAATCCGAGTAACCATTAGGCGTGCGGAATTCAAATATTTCATCGGTAGATGTCATTTCCATTGCTACAAATCTGGCACCATTTCCAGGAGTTCTTCCGTTAGCATCAGTAGGTATAGTCAGAATCATTTCAGGAGCATCATCATTGTCCAATTGAACAATTACAGGACCAGGTAAACGAAGACGTGGAGAATCGGAATCAGAGTCTGTACCATCTAATGACACTCTTTCCCAATCAAGAGAACCTGAAGCACCATCGATTCGCCAAATCCACATATTGCCTGAGTTTGAATCAATAGTTGTTAGAACAATTGCAGTTGAATCATCATCCAACATGCCCCATGAAGGATCACAGGGGTCAGTTCCTCGATCAAGTACAACTTCCCAATCAAAATCATTAGGTGTCGAAGTCGTTAGTGATAGGGCAATTACAGTCGGATTATCTGAATTTCTGTCAACTGCTGCAACAACCAATTCAGCATCACCATCTAAATCTAAATCAGCCAAAAGAGGTTGTGTGACCGATTTATGATTGCTTTGTGAAGTTGCAAAGTGTGGACTGTTGATACCAATTGAGTAATCAGAATCACTCATTGACCATAATTTTTCATTTTCATGTCCAGATTTAACCCAACCAGATTCGGAGCAGGATAGTTCTGGCGACCAAACTTCAATTTCTAATGAAGAATCTGTATCGTAAACTAAGATGATTTCAGGTTTTTCATCTCCGTTAATGTCAGTTAGCATAGGTGTTGACCTAATTGTCTCTGTTTGACCAATATCTACTTGCCATGCTATCTTGGCATCATCTCCGGTAACTATGCTTAAAGTGCTACTACCAGATTCACTTGAGATGATTACTGCAAACAATTCACCATATCCGCACCTCTCAATAGCAGCAGGAGTAGATACTATACTGGCAGAAAAGTCACCAATAATTGAGCCATAAGTGTCAGCTCCATCAAGATCATCTAACGCAACCCAATTTACTATGGGTGAATCAATTATGCCAAAATTAGTAACATTTTCCACACTATCTTGCCCAGGTCCTCCATCTGGTCCATGTGGAGGCATAGTTCCATTATGTGTAGGAACCCTCGAATATTGTCCCCATGGTTGGGCTATTGAGTCCCACGGATTTGCGGAGGTGTAAGAAATAACTTCTTTATCAGCAAACGTATCATTTTCAATGTTTGAGATAAATCCTGTTAATGGTGTCAAAAACAGCAGAATCACTAACGCTATTGCCTTTCTTTCACGCCATTTATTCAAGGCATGCGCAGGTGACATAGCATCATGTGTGTCAAAGGGGTTGTTATGACTTATGGCAATTAGTATGTTTAATGCATCAAATTTGCTATGTTTGTTAAACAGCCAATAGATGTATACCTGATAATTCCGTTTCCATTAAATAGGGGTCGTCGGTGGACAGAACGACTACGGTCGATTCTATCCCGAGGTAACACCGGTGAAGGACAGAATAGCATGCTATTCTTCACCACGTTCCTTTGAATCGGTCTAAGGAAGTGAAATGATGTACAAAATTGTCACCAAAGAGGATACAATACGTATTCCTGCAGAATATATGCGTAAAGGACAATCACTCGACCAACACATCGACAGACTGTCTATGACAGCCTTCGAAGGTCGTTTTGATGATGATAATCGGTTTGTTTTAGTAACCAGTAACCACCAACCCCTAGGCCGTGGAAGAATCATTCATGGTGATGGCGCTATTTATCAAAGAGTGAGATTTGATGCAGTATTATTCTGTATGGATGATTACGAAGTGGTTGAAGGTGTAGTTTCGGAAGTAAACGAATTTGGTGCTTTCGTAAGAATTGGACCGATGGAAGCACTTTTACACAAGTCTCAGATTATGGATGACACTGTTGATGCCAATGTCGGCATGGGATGGATTGAAGGAAAGCAAACAGGACGTAGAGTCTCGATTGGTGATTCAATCAGAGCAAGAATTGTTTCATTATCTCCAGATACCAGTGATCCTAGAAGGTCAAAGATTGGTCTAACAAGTAAGCAACCAGGTCTTGGTTGCCACGCTTGGATCGATGAAGATAATAATGAATGAGGTGAAAATGATGGCTAAGAATCCGTTTGTCTGTGCAGAATGTAGTGTTATTCTACCCGATCCAGAAAAGAAAAATGATATCCCACAATGTAACCGTTGCCCATCTGCTCAAGTAACAACTGATTGGCAAGGATATGTCATTATTATGGACCCAGAACGTTCAGAGATTGCAAAGCGCTTGAATGTAGATAGACCAGGTAAATATGCGTTAAAGGTCAACATTAGATGAGGTGAAAAATATGGAAATTGTTGAAAGAATGGAAAACAAACTATTGAACCGAGTAGAAATTAAATTCAGTTGGAGGCATAGTGGAAAAGCTACTCCCTCCCGTAGAGAAGTAATGGATTGTTAAGACACTTGAACCAAAATCCAATCCAGATTATATTATTATCAAAGATTGTAATACGAGATTTGGGCAACCTTTGACTACTGGGCTTGCCTACATTTATGATAATGAAGAATCAATGAAAGTGGAACCCAAATACATTCACCAGCGTCATGAAGGATTCCGTAGTAGTGCTGAAAAACCTGCAGCAGCAGAGGAAGCAGCACCAGCAGAAGAACCTGCTGAAGAAGAGGCTGCAGAAGAAGAAGCACCGGCAGAAGAAGATGCTGCTGAAGAAGGAGGCGATGAATAATGGGAGATGGACCAAATGCTGCAGCAAAGTGGAGCAAATATTCAATTGGAGAAGATGGAAAATTAGAGCGTAAGGCAGAATTCTGTCCTACAGAAGCATGTGGCCCAGGAGTATTCCTTGCAGTTCACGCAAACCGCAAATCTTGTGGTCGTTGTGGATATACTGAGATGTTGAAAGAAGAATAATCATTGTTCTTCAGTACCATCAATGATGTCCCAATTTCCGTCATTGCACAGATACAAACCGTTCTGTGAATCAATAAATACAGCCAATTCCTTTAGTTGTATTCGATTTTGTTTTTCAGTAGAAATAAACACTAATTCTCTCCAACCAGCTATATGCCAACCTTGTTCTGATTCACTCCATTCAGCATAATTGATTGGGCCCGATAGTTTCGCATTAAGCAGAACATTGCCATTTTCATATAGAGCAATATTTGAATTATTGAATAGTAGCAAATAATGTTCACCACACTTGTAGACTTGATTGAGAAATCCATCCAGTGGTAATATTTCTTGGTCAATTTGCTTTCCAGTTTTGACATCGTATCTAATTACTCCTCCACCTTTTGACCATATTTCGTATATTTCATCATCACATGTAGTAGCAATCGTTTCCATAGCACGCGGAATTTTGGCTAACTTAGGCCATTTTGGTTCCGCAGAACGCCAATTTTCAACTGAATTTACAGCTAAATTGTAAACTCCTTTTTTCCATAGCACAAAAGAGAAGGAATCACTGTTAGCGTTGAGTGATATTGGTTCTGCATCTAATACATGAGACCAATCATTACCAACTGGGTGAAGTGATTTATCGATGGTTCTCCTTACTCTCAAATCACCTCTATTTACTCCTTCAGAAAAGTCATTGTTCAAATCTAATGCAGCCATTCTTGCAAGCAATAACTCTTGATCTAACCATGTTGCAATTAGGGTGTCGTCGATTATTACAGCATCTCTAATTTGAGTTGGAAATGGCTTAACAGGTGTGCCAATCAACTTTCCCTCGGAACTAATTTTTTGCAAATCACCGTCAACACCAACTGCGATATATCCCCCATTATAGCGTAGAATTTGTTTTGGCGTGAAATCCAAATTCTCTGGTATTCCCCACGCCATGGTAAGACGAAACGATTGTGGTTTGTCAAATCTCGTATGGAAAGGAATCAAAAATGTATACTATGGCAGGTAATTATGGGCAGCCAGCAAGTTTCAATTATTGCTGTGAATGCTGGTGATATAGCATCTTATAATCAAGCTAAATATTTACTTGAAAAATTTCCTTGGCAATCAATTGGAAATGTTGAAGGAAAATTAGCTTATCAACTAAACAATGTTAGAATTTGGATGTTTGAACGAGGCATACTGTTTGAAGATGATATTGATCAAAGATGGTTTGACAATACTGGAGAAATCGTTACTGAAGTGATTTTTCCATCTAGACATGCAGCAGCAAGTGGCAAGCCATCTTTAACACTACATCCAATTGGCGTGCCACAATTAAACAAAGCAGAAAAGCCGCCATTTGGCGGCAAGGCTGGATTTGCACCTCCTCCTTCAACCAGGCTTTCATCGTGGTGGAAAATGTTGCAGGAATATGTTTCGGGAACAGAACTTGATGAACAGTTTGAACTTACATTAGAAGTAACTCACCATGGCCCATGGCTAAATGTTCCTGCAATGTTCATTGAAATTGGCTCAACTGAGAAAACATGGCCAAATGAAGAGGCTGCTGAATTACTTGCCAGAATTATAGCCGATGGAATGGCATTGGATGGTAAAAATAACATTGGTCTATGGGATGAAAAAGCAAATTCTGGGGATTTAGTATTGGTTACATTAGGTGGTGGTCATTATGCTCCACGCGCAAATAAGTTAGCATCGATGGATGGTGTTTGGCTAGGTCACATGTTAGCAACTTATGCTCTGCCATTTGAAAAACCGGAAGATGAAACTGAACAGCCTGGAGGTAATTGGAAACAGGCTTTAGAATCAGCCATATCAGCAACTAGACAAGCATTTCCTAATGGTCAAATCATTTGTTCTATGGATAAAAAAGCGTTTAGAGGATGGCAACGGCAGGCAATTAGAGATTACTTATCAGACAATGAAGTCCCATTACTAACAACAAAACAGATTGTAGAAGTTTTAGGCAAAAAAACACAAGCCTCATGAATCTCCTCATCGAGCCCATGTTGGGGTTACTATGACCGGCTGGTTTTCCAAACTTGTAGTTGGCATGACAATTCGGATGCCTAAATGGTTTGTTGGTTGGGTTTCACGTCGATACGTTGCAGGAAATAATATTGAGGATGCAATAAAAGTGATGAAACGTTTGAGTAAGGAAAACGCTTGCTTTACAGTAGATGTGCTTGGCGAAGAAATTACCTCAATGGATGAAGCACAATATTTCTATGATGAGTATGCCAAATTAATTGATGAAATAATTAAGCATCAACTCGATTCCAATCTTAGCATTAAACCGACTGCCTTTGGTTTGTTAATTGATCGAAAGAAAGGTTTTGAAAAAATTCGAAGTTTAGTGAAAATGGCGTCGCAGCATGACATGTTTGTGCGTCTAGATATGGAAGATCACCGAGTCACACAAGCTACTATCGATGTAGTGGTTGATTTGCATGAAGAAGGTTTAACAAATGTTGGAACTGTATACCAAGGAAGATTGTTTAGAACTCTTGATGATATCGATTACTTAGAGCAAAAACTTGGTTCGGCTGCAGATTATCGAATTTGTAAGGGAATTTATCTTGAACCAGAAGATATTGCTCACACAGGATATGATGAAATTGTTAGTGCTACAAATGCCAGCATTGACAAAATGTTGGCTGCTGGTGCTTATTGTGCAGTTGCATCTCATGATAAACCAGTAATTAGCCATACGTTATCTGCTCTTGAATCATATGGCATGGGTCCAAATATTGAAGATCCAAGAGAAAATTCTGGTAAGCCTCGTAATGGCAAAGGTCCAGGTTATGAATTCCAAATGTTGCTGGGTGTAAGAGGTCCTATGAGAAGAAAATTAGCCGCGGAAGGTCACAGAACTAGAGTATACATTCCTTACGGTGAGAAGCGGTATGAATACAGTATTCGTAGATTACAAGAAAATCCAACTGTTGGTGCACAGGTGGCTAAGGCATTCTTAATGCCATGGACTAACCGTCCTTGATTACTTTCTTGGGCGTTTTTTCTTACGCTTATTACTAGGTGTTACTCGTTTTTTAGTTACCTCTTTAGGAATTTCTGGATTAGGATTGTAACCTAGTCTGCCTTCTTTCCATGCCTGTCTACGTTCTCTTGGCGTCTTAGGTGCAAAATGCTCAGGATTAGGTGGCTCATGCAAGTAAATTCGCTTGATATCCTGAGATTCCACTGTCCCCTTCAGTGTTCTGCCAGTGCCAGTGTGAATCGCTCTAATACGCCAAACTTCACCTTGATAATCGATTTTTGTATCCGCAGTGAATTTTGTTCCATATTCAACTAACATTGAAGATGAATCAGACTGCTCTCCTCTAGTAGCAGTAATTTTGACGCGAACCATGTCAGTGCGCAGAGCAGAAATCGATGAAACATCAGTCACCAAAAGAGTCTTCTTTTTTCTTTCATCCTTGTCAAGAATTTGGTTTATTGACCACAACATTTCATTCTCTTCAAAGACATCTCCAATATTGAATACTTCATCTTCATCAATTGATAATTCAACACGTACTGAACGAGGCCCATCAGTTAGGATAAATGGAACTGATACCGATTTTGGTTCTCTAATCTGTAAGTTGCTAATTGCTGAACATGATATACATTTTATCAAAAGGTCACGACCTGTTCCAACTTTCCGTTCTTTCAAAACTTCATGTTCCATATAGTCATCACATTCACTACATAGAGCAACATTTTCGACGACTTCTTCAACGTCATCATCAGCTACTTCATCAGTCATGCTATCGTCTCTCCCACAGCCCATTAGGTTTCAAGTAATCGCATGAAAGGTCGATACGAGCATTCATCAATCGCTGATATGTGGGCAATTCATGAGCGAAGAGGATACAGTTTTACCTGACCGTTCTCAAATGCTCGGTAATCTATTTGGTAAGCCTGCAGATTTATCAAAAGACGAACCAGAAATTGCTGCTAATATCAATGAACAATTACAACACATGGGACTTGAAACATGGCCAATATCTGTAATACGTAGAGTTAGAGATGGATTATATCGTATCAATCCTAAAAATGTGCTTGAAGTTGGTGGCGGTATTGGTCACCGTAGTGCTTGGATGTTAGATCTATTTGATAGTCAATCAAAACCAAACAGGTATGATATTATCGAACAAGGTAACAAATTTGCTGTTATTATCAAGCGTTTAGTCGATAGATATGATGCGTCATCATGGACTAATATCAAGGTAGGAGAGTTGCAAAATCTCGCTGCAGAAACAATGGCTTGGAAAGCAGCAACCATATCTGGTCTTGAATCTGGAGATGCGCCACTTTTAACAAATTATGATATGATCATTGTAGATGAAAAGCCGGAAGAATTAGCCAAATCAATTGAAAATTGTTTACCTTTGTTATCAAATAATGGAGTTTTAGTATCAACTGAACCAATGGTGCCTACTGGAGATGTTGATGAAACAGATGAATTAAAAATGGCATTAGTTAATGGATTTAATGATTGGATTGAATTAATCAAAAAATCACAAATTGAATACTATGTTGCTTTTATTCCGGTTTTTGAAGGAACAATTGTTACATTTCTTAAAAAATAACTAAGCAAATGTTGCAAGCAGGTTTTCCACCTGCAACATTCCATAACCGTAGTTATCATCATGACCATCTTGACTAGGTAGCGGTTTTGATGAATCCATTAACGCCTGTTTTATCTGGACTACCGTATCAGAAGAACCGGATGATTCGTTAGCAGCAAGACTTGGATTGGCTTCTAAAAGTAAAGCTACAGCACCGGTGACAAATACAGTTGCGGCACTTGTCCCATCAACTATTGACCATGTTCCATCATTATTAATCACAAATACT
>JAKUNX010000033.1 GCA_022451835.1 Candidatus Poseidoniaceae archaeon | reverse complement strand
TAGAGTGATGGGTGAAACTGGAATTGAGCCAGTTTCTGGTACTTCGTTCATTGTTCTGTTGATGTTGCTCGGAGTATTCTTGAATGCACAAGATTTGTTAGATTTGACTACTCAAGATGCCATCCTCCTGGGTCTAGTTGGTACTACAGTGTTTGGCTCTGCGATTTCAATGTCTGGAACTGTTATTGGTGATTATAAGAATAGCCTTTACATTGGAAACAGACCTTATCATATTTCGAAAGGCAATATCATGGGAGTTGTCCCTGGTGCAATAATTGGTGCAGGTGTGGCTATTTTCCTGTCAATTCAATTAGCAGATGGAACTATTGAACTATTGGCGCCACAAGCAAACGCATTCGCAACATTCTCGGTAATATTTGCTGAAAAAGAAGGCGATTTAGGGCTTCTATTCCTTGGTTTCTTACTTGGTATGTTTGTTGAATGGGCTACAGGAATGGGTACTTCATTCGGACTTGGTATGTATTTGACTGTACCATACACCCTGCCTATGCTGATTGGAGGATATGCAAGAGATCAATGGGAAGAAAAGAAATTGAAGCCAAGAATTGATAAGATTAAGGACGAAAAAGGTTCAAATGAAGCTGAAAAGCAACGTGCCCTAATTCTATTGAGCACCTTTATGGTCGCTGCCGGTCTTCTAACTGGAGAGGCATTCTTTGGAACTGAATCGAGTATTCTTTCTTTCATTGATACATTGGTTGATGATCCATTTGCAAAATCATGGTATGTTGGCAGACTGGTAGGATTCGTGCTGCTTAACGTATCAATCGGTTGGCTAATCTATTGGTTATTCAAGAGAGCTGGTGTTATTGGTAGCGGACCAGAGGAAGCTATCCTAGACGCAGAGATTGCTTGAGTGTGAGTATATGACCTCTCTAAGAGCCACACCTAATTGGGTGTGGTTGCTTCTAATTGCTGCTGTATTTGGAGTATCAAGCGCTGGAGCACTGTTTCAACAGGTCGATGATGTACCACCTCTATTACGTGCATCATGGCGTTTACAACTTACTTCAATAGTATTAGCACCTTTAGCAATAATGCAATGGATGGCTCATGGACAATCTTTGAAGCATAGATTTTCTGAAAGGGAAACAATTCTTTGGTTGCTTGGTGGAGGAATATTTTTGGCATTACATTTTGGTGCCTGGGTTGCAAGTTTAGATGAGACTTCATTGACTCATTCACTTCTTTTTGTAACTGCTCACCCACTTATCATTGTATTTGGAATGGCTTTAATCGCCAAATATTTTGTTAATTACCGAAGTCCTTCGCGTTGGGAGATTATTGGTGCTTGTATAGGTTTTATTGGAGCAGCACTCGCTTTGATCGATTTAGGTGATGAGCAAGGAGGCAGAACTGTAACAGTCTGGGGTGATTTTCTGGCTTTCCTTGGGGCATTATTTGTCGTAGGTTATATTGTCAGTGGTAGGGTTCTTAGAAAATGGATGCCGATTTTTCTTTATGCATTCCCAGTTACCTTAATCGGTGCTGTGATTTTAATTCCAGCCTCATATTTAATTGAGGACAATTTTTCTGAATTTGGAATATTTGGATGGGTGCAAATGGATTACTTTGGATGGTTTCTTGCTCTTGCCTTGATTGCTGGATTACTAGGACACACCGGTCTAAACACCTGCCTTAGATATGTTCCACCTATTGTAGTTTCAACAAGTGTTACTATGGAACCAATTATTGGTTCACTAATTGGCTTTATGTTGTTTGATACTGGACTTCCAGGGTTTTGGACTTGGATTGGAGGTCCTATTTTGATAATTGGGATCCTTTTGGTAATAATTGGAAGTTCACGGGCAGATGCGAACAATGAAACGAGTGAAGTTCTCGAACAGTCATGAGGGAATCAAATGTCTACATCACAAAATCAAGGTTGGTTATTACTTACTAACGATGATGGTATCGAAGCAGTGGGTATGAAACTGCTTGTAGAAGCACTAAATGATAGAGGACACAAAGTTGTGGTTTTTGCTCCAAGTAATAATCAATCTGCTACTGGAATGAGGATAAATTTGATGACGCCGTTAAACTGGCGTTTTAGAAATGATTTGAAATCTAAATGGAACGTGAGTAACGAAAATTTGCACTTGATTGAATTAGACGGAACTCCATGTGATACCATGATAGTTGCCTTGGATAAAGGGCTACAGCATATTTTGCCTGAGGTTATTCCAAGACTAGTTATTTCAGGCGTAAATCTAGGGCCGAATATGTCTCAGGATTCGTATCATAGCGGCACTATGGGAGCTGCAAGAGAGGCTGGTTTGTATGGTATGCCTGCTATCGCATCCTCACTTACATCTTTTGATGATGAAGGAATGCAAAAAGCGGTAAATGCAACTGTTCAATTAATTGAGCATGCTATTGAGATTCTACCAGTGATACCAGAAAACCTTAGGCGGCCAAGTGTCGATATTTCAAAGCCTCATGTAAGCAGATGGCCAATAATTGAAGATGAACCAGCCTGGAGTAATAATCCAATTGAAGCACTTAGAACCGCATTTAGGAATGGTGAATTGATGCTAAATATTAACACTCCACCAACATGGAATGGTGAATTTCAAACCACTAGACTTGGTATGCGTTGGTATCGGGATGCGATTTCTTTTGCTGAGAATGCCGATAATGAAAATACAGCTACCTTCACTATTGGAGCAGCAAGTATCGATCATACACCAGTAGAAAGTAGTGATTGTGATGCAGTAATGATGGATAAATCTAGTATATCCTGCTTACCTACATGGCCACAAACTCATCCATTAGCTATTGATGATAGATTACTTACTTGGTGCTTACAATCTGGTGAAGAGAATTACTCTATTTGGCTAAAGATTTAGTTCAACACCTTCATCGATTAGAAAGTGGCAAATTCCAATAGCCATATGTCCTTGAAGCCATTTTTCCCCAATAGAACGAGTTAATATTTTATCTGAAAAACTTAATTCTAGTGGCTGGTCATCACTTAGAATAAAACCAATATCCAAACCCTCAATGTTGACTGAATGTTCATCATTAGTCTCATATGATAGTGGTTTGCTTTTAGTTGGTATATCTGCATTATTAACCCAAAGACGTTCAGCGTTTGCATCCAAGGCAATGATTGTTGAATCACTCCATTCTATGATGGTTTCTTCAATACTCCCGCCACTATCGTATATACCACTTGAACGTTTAACCCAATTTCCTATCGGAGGTGTAGGTTCGCGTAATACCTTTGAAATTTGACCAGCTACCGAACGCTCTTCTGCATGTATTCCTTTAACCTCATTCCCAATTATTTTCAAACGACGTTTTGGTCCAGGTCCGCCCCATAAATGCAGGATTACTTCACAATCTCTTCTAAAGTCATGACTAGTCATCAATGATGCCATTAATGCTCTAATTAGAACATCCATTCTACCTGCTCCACCAGCCAAGTCGTTTAATGGAAGTTTACCTGAAGATAAAGCACGGTGGCCTATTATTGCAAAACGGCGCATATTATCACCGATTGCCTCTTTCAACTATTGTTGCAATAGCAATACAGACATCTTGCATACTACTTAGGGTGAAATCGGCTCCACTCTTATCGACAAGGTATGCCCTAGGCTTACTGCTATCTTTGAGATCTTCTAATCTGTTTGCGATTACTGCAGTCATTTCAGCATACTCCAATTGAGCAACTGCCCTTCTAACCAGTTCTTTTTGCTTGATTCCAGTTTCCAACTTAAAACCAATCCTTACAGCATCCTGACATTTATCTTTTAGTTCTAAAATGTGTTTTGCACTTTCAACTAATGTTATTTGTAAAGGACCTTGCTGGCTTGCTAATTTACCTTCAGCTGGCGAATCTACCACATAGTCAAGAACTGCGGCACTATGGATCCAAGCATCGATTTGGTCATTGCTAAGTGCTTTTAATTCGTTTAACATTTCATTAGGAGTATCTGTTTTGATAACTAATGGCAACCAATTTGGCTGAGGGAAAGAGGTTATTCCAGCAACACATGTGACATCATGTCCATGCCGATACAAATGATCAGCAATTTCAAATCCAGTTTTCCCACTACTGGTATTTTGCACATATCTTATGTCATCAATTGGAGAACGAGTTGAACCTAAAGTGATAACAATCGATTTCCTTTCAGGAACATCCATGTTGATGTAATTAGCAAATCGAGCAACTATTTCATCATGCGGCGGGGTTTTTCTTTTTCCTTCTTGTTCTTCTCCCCAATGTACTTTGATCCCTAGTTTCTGTGCTTCTTCAACAAGGTCATTAGTAACAGGATCATCTGCCAAATCAGCATGCATACTGGGAATCATCATTACTGGACATTTGCGAGTTCTAGCAGCACTTAAGGCCATCAAAATTGGGCCATGTTGTAATCCATGCAAGTAACTCGCTAACAGGTCTCTAGTTGCTGGAGCAATTAAAATTCCATCAACTGTTTCTAAAGCAGACAAATCACTTTCCCAATTGGTAATGACCTCTGTTTGTGTAGCCCATTCAACTGCTAATGGAGAAATAATTTTCTGAGCTGAGTGTGTCATCATGACGCTGACATTTGCACCATGTCTACGTAACTCTCTAGCCAGGCGAACAGTGTCTACTGCTGCAATTCCTCCACTAACACCAAGCAAGATTTTCTTGCCCGCAAGGCTATCGCCACGAATTTCAACATCCGTGTCTCGCATCGCCATGAACAAGGCAATGGTTCAGCCATTTTGACTCCTTCGTTGCGATTTGTGCTAAGAAATGATGCAACAATTCAAGATTAATGGCTTACAGCGCCAATTATGCAGCCAAACCGAGGCGACCAGCTTGTAGTTGCTGGTATGAAACCTAACAGTTTAGTTGCAAGAAATAGTGTATTTGATAGAATCCATCGTGGTACTACATTTATTGTCTTTATTGATGGCCTTATTGTAATGTATTTATTTTGGGCAATTGCTTCAATAATATCTCCAACATTATCCAAGTTAGTACTCGGTTTTGTCGCAGTTGTATGTTACATGACATGGAACTCATATCGTTCAAAGGTTGCTTGGGCATATTGGCCTGCGGCTATTTTAATTTGTATTGCGGGACTCTTTTTTGCTCTAAATGCTCTTGATTCAATTATTTTTGTCATATCAGGTAATGTAGGTGGATTGTTATTTTTATTCTTGACCGGATGGGCATCTATTGGTTCATTTAGGAGATTTATGTATCACTTCAATCCATTATACAAGTCTGGTTACTTTAATGTTGAATCAGATGGAATAGATTTCCAACTAGAACAAGGTGAGATGCTTGCAGCATGTCCAAAATGCATGGCAGTTCTTGCAATTAGACCTTCTATGCTCAGTGCAAGTGACAGATGTCCACACTGTCAAGCTCCACTAATAGATCCAAACTTAGCCGCTAAATACGGCTTAACAGAAGAAGAATAAACTTAGCGTGAAGCCAAAGTAAGGTTCTTCCACATTTCTTCTGGTACTTCCATAGCGAGTCTTAGACCGCCCATAGCACCAAGTCTTACAGGATCGTCAACGACATGAACATTGACATCGCCAAGATCACTGAGTCTTCTCTCTATCATAGCACCAAGTCCATCAATTCCAGAACCTCCACCAGCAAGAATCATATTTCTTCTAAATTGATCGTGATATTCAGGGTTTGAACCAGCGATTAGAGTTTTTACATTCTCAACAATTGGGTCAACAATAGATTCACATGCATTTTGGATGCAATCAGTAATGTCAAGAGTCATTGCTTTTCCTTCGATTGAGAAGTCAACCATTACAGGTGAATCAGGGGTTGAAGTTCCAACAAATGAGTTGTTCTCCTTCCATCTTCTTGCCATGTCTTTGGTAATTTGAGCACCACTATATTTTGATTGAACCTCTTCAATGATTTTCTTATCGATATAATCACCAGCAAATTCAGTATGCATTTGGTCATCAGGGCTTGGTATAGTACCGTAGACACGACATAGGTCAGTAGTTCCAGCACCAATATCAATTACTAGGGTGTGTTCAATCATATCAAGAGCGTAAGCAACAGCAAAAGGCTCAGAAATAATCATTGCTGCATTAACTGTACCAGCAGCAGCGTCAAAAATTGCAGTCTTGTCAACGTAACTTGCTTCAGCAGGAGCACCAATGACAGCAACCACTCGATCATATTCTTCAGGGTCTGAAAGTGAAATTAGATGAGTAATGAAATGAGCGATGAAATCTCTATCTTCAGAAGTATCTTTGATTACACCATGCTCTAGAGGTCTAAATAAATTGAGAGCTAATCTGTTTTTCAATGCTTCTTCACCAAATAGCACATCTCTTTTCAAGAAATTTTTTGCTATAGGGTCTTTTGGTGTTCCAATAACAGTTAACTCTTCTTCTTCATGACTATCTGAGGAAACCATTACAGAGCGAAAAGTTCCCAAATCAATTCCAATATACAATACATCTCCAGCCATATGACTCGCCTAACTAAGCCATTGCGACATACCTTATGAAGAATCCCTATGATGTTCGAAGGAGAAGCAAAATATTAAATCGTTATAAAATCTATAGAATGGAGTATTAAGTACTATATTTGTTAATTAACACCACTCTTCACAAGAATGGCAATACCAAGTTCCGTATTCTACATACAACTCTGCCATTGCAGAACAACTAGTGCATTCCTTAAGGGTTTGATCTCCATACATACTTAGAACCATTTGAATATGGTATGCATCATCTATTCCTAATTCTTGACGAAGCGACCAAAGTAATTGATCTTCACTAGGCGAAATTATTCCATCTTCTAGAACCATTTCTACGACTCTTCGATAATCATCGAAATCCGAAGCATTCCTTGCATCCAATATAACGCCATTCTTTTCAGCAATAATATCAGTTCCACCGGGATCATCGACAAAGAGTACCAATGATTCGGGCTTCAAATCTTCGCTCCTTAGTTCAAAAGAAATTCTAGTACCGTCTACATTGGCAAAAACAAGATTAGATTTGTTGTTGATTACATTAGCTATCGACCTAGCAGTCTCTTCTGCATTGGCTCCTCTTCTCCACCCCATTCCATCATTGATATTGAATGCATAAAACTCGGTTCCTTTTCCAGGATATTCTAATCGTATTTCTTCTCCACCATCAAAGCCGTTGGAAACAACAGTTAGCGCGGCTACTTCAGTAGACACAATGTTATCCTCTTCGTCAAACATAATCATCAATGGTTTTCGCTCTTCAGTAGCAGTATTGAATCGACCCTGCATTCCACTCATCCACTTGTCTTCCAAACGAGCAAGTGATTTTTCCTGTTGTTCAGATAGATCTTTTTTGACGCCAAGTACATCAGCTAAACTACCAGAAGATACATCCTTTTTGAACTGCTCAATAAGTTCTGCATCTCTATGGTAACTTGGAATTTCAACATTCTTACTTTCTTCTACATAATCAGGATCTGGCCATTCATGAGAGCATACTACACATCTAAGGTATCCAGCCATGGAGGAGCTTTCAGCATCTCCTCCACAGGTTGGGCAATCTCCTCCTTCGGTATAAGACAAGTTCTCAGACGCTTCACGCCGACCTTTTCTAATTCCGCCAAATCCCGCCATGATTAGCCTATGGGGATTTTTTCTATGAATGCTTTGCAATTTAGCGATTAGTAATAATGGCTTTCGCGCCGTATCTAATTACTCCTTCTTGTGCGTAAAGCCTTCTAACAACAATTTCGGCTGAATCACCGATTTGAGGAGTTAAATTTTGGTCGTCAACTTGTAAAAACACACCTTTTGGCCCGTCTAACATCTCGATCATAACAGTACAAACTCCTCCCAAAATAGGTGCTCTAATTGCAAATTCCGATGGTGCTCCAGCAGCGCTTAACTTTGTCCAAGTAGTTACTTTTCCAAATGGTTTTATGCGTATTTTTTTATCTTGAATATCATTTCCCCCAGCATCCATTTGTCGCTGAGGCCAAATTAGTTGACCATTATCTTGGGCTACAAGAGATAATCGCGAATCAAGATTTTGATTATACTGTTGCGAAGAAACATAAGCACCCTGAGAGATATTATTTACATTGAATTCATCTTGCCATGCATTGGTTATTTGATGGTAAATGTCTGAATTAATATCGCCCATTTCATCAGTTGGCAATTCAATTGAATTATGACTATCCAAGAATATGCTAACTGAAGCATCATCATTACAAGTTATGGTAAAACCTTCATTCCCCGTGACAAAATCAGTTGATGCTAGTAAGGTTTCTTGCGAAATCTTCTCATCAATATTGGTCAGTGTTGAGGTTTCAAAATCTATAGAAAGATATCTTAGTAAGGATATTGCTAAAGTGGTATAATCGCTATCATGGCCAAAAACACACGAACCATCCAAAATCCAAGGAGAGCAAATCAAGTGATTATCACCTTGGCTTTTGATCAAATAACCCTGCCATTTTTGCACATCACTCATGTTCTATCCCTCCCATAAACATGAACTGCACAAGTTGCACCAGAACCTCCGACATTATGGCTCAATGCAGTTTCAGCATCTCTAACTTGTCTTATTGATTCAACTTCACCGCGTAGTTGCTTGAAAATTTCTACAGTTTGCCCGGTTCCGGTTGCACCTAAAGGATGGCCTTTAGATTTCAATCCACCACTTGGGTTGATGCAGGTATTGCCTTCATTTCTTCTTCCTCTACCTTCTCTAGCAAATAATCCACCTTCACCACGATTAGCAAATCCAAGATCTTCAGTAGCCAATAATTCTGCAATGGTAAAACAATCATGAACTTCTGCTAAATCAATATCATTTGGTTTTATTCCAGCCATCGAATAAGCTCGCTTTGCAGCCATTTGAGTTGCAAGCAATTGAGTAATAGATGGCCTGTCATGAAGTGCTAAGTAATCAGAGGCTGCAGTAGATGAATTAATCCAAATTGGATCATCAGTGAATTGTTTTACTACGTGATCCGCAGCAAGAATAACACATGAAGCACCATCAGATGTTGGGCAACAATCGTACAATGTCAATGGGTCTGCTACCATAAATCCATTTTTCGCCTTATCAAAACTGACATCTTTACGAATATGAGCAAAATGATTTTCAAGCCCATGGAAATGATTTTTCACGCTAATGTTCACTAGGTCATCATGAGTTGAGTCAAATTCGTGAAAATATCTACGTGCCATCAAAGCATAAGTGCCTGGAAAAGTAAGTCCAGCTAATCTTTCCCATTCTGTATCTCCAGATACACCAAGCCAAAATCGCTTTCTCTCTGGTGTTAAGTCATTCATTTTCTCAATACCACCTGCAACTACGATATCTGCTTGACCACTCTTTATCGCCATCCATGCGTCTCGCAATGCAAAACCTGAAGACGCACAGGCATTTTCTACTCGACGAACAGGCTTTCCTTGCATCCCTGAGTGTTCGGTTAGTAATGCTGCAGTATTACCTAGTTGTCCGCCACCAAATGCGACGCTACCAATAAAAGCCTCATCTATTTGATTGGGATGAAAATCTTTGTCAACACTGTTGAAAGCATTTCTTGCGGCTTCTGCCCACATTCCCTTCATGCCAAGTTGATGGTTGCCATATTTTGTTTGGCCAGCACCTATGATGCCTACGTCAACCATAACAGTCCCAAGAGCAAGAAGCATTTGATTGAAGCGGTTAAACAGCACCTAAATGTTTAGTAAAACGGTGTGATTATTTTCCGTAGATACTAATAACAAAGTCTCTCCGCCTAGAATCATGCTAAGGCAATGTAGAGACAACGGGTGTGAAACTAAATTCTTCATAGGTAGTAACTGCCCTGTATGCAATCAAGAAGGCAAGTTCATAATGAGTGACCGCGAAGCCCAGTCATTAGGTAGAATTCTAGCACTCGTTTTGAGACACGCACCAGAAAAATTCGGTGTTGATATGGATATCAACGGATGGGTAAATACTAGGGAATTATCAGATGCAATTTCTAACCAAAGAAGACATTATCACTGGTTAAGGGGATGGCATTTTGAAGCAATTGCTAACTCTGATGAAAAAGGTCGATATCAAGTTGAAGGTGAAATGATAAGGGCTACTTACGGCCACTCTATCGAATTAGAACTTGATTTACCAACTGATGATATCCCCGAAGAATTATACTGGCCGTGTGAGCCAGATCAAGTACCTACAATTCTTGAACTTGGAATTACCGCAGGTGACAGGCAACATGTTCATTTGTCCAAAACCATCAACAAGGCTATGGAAGCGGGACATGTTAGAATAGATAGACCAGCAATCATCGAAGTAGATACTACCAGGGCTATTGCAGATGGAAATACAATTTTCCGAGCAGGCAAATCAGTATTTTTGACTACTGATATGCCATCTGATTATCTTTATCAAGTTGAAGAAGATGACCCAGTAATAGTTGAAATTATTGCTAAGTGGGAAGCAGAAGAAGAAGAGTGATTCTACTTTTGGATTTCACCACATGCCGGACAGAAATCTAAATCTGGATCTAATGTTGCACCACATTTTGTGCAGGTAGATACTCCCAAAGTTAGTGCTTGAGACTTAGTTACAGGCGGCGGCATTTCTTCACCATCTTTTTGCTTGACCAATACCAATGGATCAATTCCATGACTGACCAATTCTTGGTAACGATTGTTGAAAATAATAGCTTCTTGGATTGCAATTTCTAATTGAAGAATCCTGTCATTTCGCTCAATTTCATCATCAATTTCCATGGCCTCATCTAAACCAGCCTGTAGATGGCGCATGAATTCTTCAACCAAAGGCCCCTCTGCCATATTACCAACGTGTATCATCTTGTTCATGAATCCTTGTGAGTCATAACGCTATTGAGTGGTCAACTATTGGCCAGTATATGTCTGAGGTCGTGGTGATTAAGTTCGGAGGTGGACTAATCACTAACAAGTCTCAAATGTGTACGCCTGAAATTGATATAATTGATGATTTAGTAGATGTTGTGGCAAATTGTTTACAACAAGGTTTGCGAGTAATTGTTGTTCATGGTGCAGGTTCATTCGGTCATCTGAGAGCTAAACATTGGCGACTAAATGAAGGTTTATTATCAACTCATGATTTCTCTCCACAAGAGGATTGTGAATCTCAAATACAGGCTGTTAGCATAGTACGTAAAGAAATGCTTACTTTAAATTCAATAATAAAAAATTCCTTTTCTGAAAAAGGAATTTCAACAATTTCTCATCCTCCACACAAGTGGGTTAGAAATACGGGTAGTAATTTCAGTGGAAATATAGTTGATCGATTTGATTCAAGCAATGAAGTCTTAATCACTTTTGGTGATGTAGTAGATTGTGATGTTGGTGAATTTGGAATACTATCTGGTGATGATTTAGTAGTAAGAATATGTCAAGATGTTCCAAATGTATCTAGGTTGATTTTTGCTGTTAAAGGAGTAGATGGAATTCTTAGAAGACCACCAGAAGAAGCTACTGCTGATGATTTAATTGACAAGTGGTCGCCAAATGTGGAATTTTCAGGCGTTCACCACTCAGAAATTGATGTTACTGGTGGAATAGGATTGAAGGCCACTAGGGGTGCAGAAGTTGCAGCATTTGGCATCGACGTATTCATAATCAATGGTGAATATTCTCAGCGTTTGCTTGATGCATGTACTGGTGTACCTACAATAGGTACACAAATATTCAGTAATTGAAGTTCCTTAATAGGGGAACTATTCATTTATTGAGTTCAAGTGCAAGGTATGGTGATGACTTGGCTGGATACCAAATAGATGATGTTCCGTCGGTTACAATCGACGATGATATGAGGCAGATGTTGATTGATAAATCAGCAGATGAAGAGCAAATATCCCTAATGTCGGAAGCGGTAATACTAGTTGATGAAGATGATAATGAAATCGGTCAAGCGTCAAAGGTTTCTGCTCATTTTGAAGCAGGTTTACTTCATAGAGCTTTTAGTGTGTTATTATTTGATAGTGAAAACAGACTATTGTTGCAAAAAAGAGCCGATGATAAAGTTACATTTCCAGGTGTTTGGGCAAACTCATGTTGCTCACATCCATTAAATTCTGCCGAAGAATCAGAATTGAAAGATTCATTGGGTGTAAAACGTGCAGCGATAAGAAAGCTACACCAAGAACTTGGTATAGATCCAAGTGAATTAAAGTTAGAAGATTTTCATTTCATTACCAAAATGATGTATTCAGCAAGGATGAATGAGGATTGGATTGAGCGAGAGATTGATCACATTTTGGTAATTCAAGCAGATGTAAATCTTTCAATCAACAAAAATGAAGTTTCGGATTTCAAGTGGGTTAGTCAACAAGAGTTGGAATCAATATTAATTGATGAAATAGAAATTGATGGCGAAATTGCCCCTTGGTTTAGATGCATTGCGGCTCAAGTGATGACTGATGAATGGTGGAGTTGTATTGGTGATGAGCAAAAATTGCTTGGATTAAGAGACGGTATGATTCATGACATGGGAGACGTTTCACATATGTTGACTTATGCAACTGGCGCTGGTTTAAGCACGTCGATAATGGAAGTAAAGCCACTTGTTGAAAAGAGGATTTCTGACAGTCTTTGTGCTTCAAAACATTCTCGGTTATCAAGTGCTATGATGCATTTGATTGATGGTGGAGGCAAAAGACTTAGAGCAACATTGCCATGGTTGGTTGGAAAAGCAGTGGGTGATTCTCATTCAGGTTTATTGGATGTTGGAGCAGCAATTGAAATCGTTCACAATTTTACTTTAGTTCATGATGATATTATGGATGATGATGATACTAGAAGAGGCCTTAATGCGGTTCACATAGAATATGGTTTGCCAACAGCAATTAATGCGGGTGATGCTATGTTAGCGATTGCCTTTGAGAGATTAGTTGGAGCCAAGGGTCTTGAACACAAGGATGTAGGTGCGATGGTAAACCGTTTGGCTTGGATGGTCAGACGAGTTAGTGAAGGACAGCAATTAGATATTGAATTTGAAGATAGAATCGCTGTATCTGAGAGTGATTATTTCGAAATGATTGAAGGCAAAACAGCAGTCATGTTTCTTACATGTGCTGAGATAGGTTCCCGTATGTCTGGGGCAGATGATGAGACCATACAATGTATGGCAGATTGGGGTCTTGCTGTTGGGCTTTGTTTCCAATTAATGGATGATTTAATTGATGTACTATCCGATTCAGATACTCTTGGTAAACCAGCAGGTTCTGATTTAGCCCAAGGAAAGAGAACACTAATGGTAATTCACGCACTATCACAAGAAGATTCACCAGACCTAAATGATATCAAGGCTGTACTTGGTAAAGGAGATTCTGCAACCCAAGCAGAAATCGATCTTGGTTTAGCTGCACTAAACACTATTGGTTCAGTAGACTATGCCAGAGAAAAAGCGGAAATGTATCACAAAAGAGCCCATGCATGCTTAGATCGCTTACCAGAGAGTCCAGCATTATTGGCTCTGCGAGAATTAACAGATTACCAATTAAAGAGAATTAGTTGATTACTTCGATAGTATCATTCAATCTAACTGAACCCTCTTCAATTACCTTAGCATACCATCGAGTATGATTTGGTGATTTAGTATGAGAAATAGAGTTAAAGTATCCATTAAGAAATGATTCCTTGATTGTTTTACAAGGTGGAGCATCTTGAGTAATCATAAGTTGAACATTTGGGAATTTAATCACTGATCCAGGTTTAATGTCACCGATTGCAAGACCTTGAATTAGAATATTTTCACCTGTACTTCCAGCAGTGATAGGGTGTCCTTCTTGGTTCAATTGCTCAATAATTTCTTGTTGGAATATACAAACTGCTTTATCTATACCACCATGATGTTTCAAATCATTCTGCTTGTCACCAACACAGCCATTTACTGTGACTTCTAAGGAATCTACAGGAGTCTTTGGCACTCCGCCATTAGAGGTGTGTAAGCCAGTAACTTTGGCTAGCATGTTGCTCAGTCAGAATAGTAAGATTCTGGATTTGGTTCAGGCTTAAGTCCCTTACGAGTTCTAATCTCTCCAACTACCTTGTCAAATAGTTGTGGAGGAAGTGGGTCAAATCCAAGGTTCTCAGTGTTCCATACAGCTCTACCTTGAGACGCTGCTCTAATGTCATTGGAGAAACCAAAGGTTTCAGCAATTGGAATAATTCCTACTACAGTAGTTACGTCTCCATCAGATGGCATGTCTTCGATAATACCTCTTCGGTTTGTAACTTCTCTAGTAACTTGTCCAAGCCAGTCATTAGGTACGGAAACGAATGCTTTCTGCATTGGTTCTAAAATGATGGTTCTAGCACGAACCATTGCACCTTTGATACCGTTTCTAACCGCAGGTATTGTTTGAGCTGGACCTCTGTGAATTGCGTCTTCGTGCAACTTAGCATCTACCAGTCTAACGAACATTCCTTGTACCGGTTCATCAGCAATTGGTCCTTTAACACAAACTTCATTGAATGCTTCAATGATTAATTCACGAGTTTCGTGAAGGTTTTGAATACCCTTTGTGTCATTAACAAGGACATTAGTACCTTTGATTGCGTAAATCTTGCGCATCAAATCTTTGTCCATTCCATATTCACCGAATTTGTTTCCAACTTCCTTGGCGTCTTTACTTCTAACAGGCCCATCACCCAACTCACCAGCTTTTAGTGCTTCAATTACTTCAGCAGGAAGTTGTTCAATTTCAAAGTAAAATCTGTTGTGCCTATTTGGTGACTTTCCTTCGAAAGGTCTGCCGTGATTATTTCCTTCAATACCTTCTCGATAAACAACAATAGGCGGACTAACCTTGACCTTGATATTTTGT
>JAKUNX010000032.1:7099-15424 GCA_022451835.1 Candidatus Poseidoniaceae archaeon | reverse complement strand
CTCGAATAATGGTAAACCTCCGTGGTTGGCAAATCCTTCATCAAAACCACGTAAAACATATGGCATTCGATCTTCATTCGAATCTTCCAAGAATGCTTCTGCCCGATATACTAATCCTGTGGCATCAATATCATCAACAAGGCTAGAATTCAAATTCCACAAGTCTGGGTCGTCACCTAATTCAATCGGTCGTGAGCGTGATGAAGTAAGCAGCAGTTCGAATTCACCTTCAGTTTCCTCAACAAATGAACTTGAGTAATTATCAAACTGCTCGGTATAGCCACTTAATACAACTACTGAAAAGACGGTGATTGAAAACATTGCCATCACTACTGCTGTCCTAACTGGACTTGCCAGAGGATGAGCTAATGCAACTGGGACTGTTGGTCCCATTCGCTTGGTCAAAAAGCGAGAACGACCTAATCGAGAAACAAGCATCGGTGCTAGACTTGTTAGCACCATAACTCCAGCAAATACTTCGACCAAACCAAGTAAAATAAATGATAATTCATCTGGAGTCATATCGTTACGAATCGGGTCAATGCCTGCAAGCAAGATTGTCCATGCTAACAGCAAACTCCCAAGCCAAGCAAAACTATTGCGGCTAGCATTACGAGCCAATTTATCCCAAACCGCACCTCTATTTCGAAGTATTATCGGCAATTCCCAAGTAAATATTGGTGTTACCGTAATAATCACAAACACTCCACCCATACTCCACAACAAGTAAGCGAATCCTGAATCAAATCCAAGTAGCACCAAAATTAGCAGAGCGAGTACTGCGCCAGCCAAAGTACAGAATTGAACCAACAGTAAAGGCCATGGAAGTCCACTCTGAACCCTTACCAAACCTCCACGCAGTGCCGCAACAATATTCAGTCTTGAAGTCCACAATGCAGTAGCCCAAAGGGTAAGCATAGCTAATAAAAAGCCCCAAGCCCATCCAGCAAATAAGGAAGTAAATTCCCATGAGAAGGTAAACAAATCTGAACCAGCACTAGCGAATATGCTACTAAATCCAGCACTAATACCCATGGCCAAAAGTAGACCTATCAACGAACCAATTATGCCAGCAATAGCGGCAATTACTACTCCCTCCATTACTGCTAATGCTCGGGCATCTGACCTAGTAATTCCAATTGCTCGCATTACGCCAAGTTCGCTACGTCGTGATTCAGCTAACATCAATACAATGGTTAGAACAAGTAAAACTCCTGCTGCAATAGTAAAGGTACCAAAAACCAAAAACATGCCAGAAATAACTCCTGATGATTGGGCTGCTGTTTTGGCTGCTTCCACCTTTACTGCAGTAAACTGTAAATTGATATCCTCACTATCAGAACGTTCATCAAACCAATTTGTCAAATTCAAAATCGCTTGATTAACTATTGATTCGTCATTAGAATCTAATCCCCCTCCTGCCAAAATAATGATCGAACGCTCATCTTCTCCAGCAGCAGATAACTGTTCACCATAATCAAGAGAAACAAAACCAAGCACTACATCATCTAAATCTGCCAATGATTCTAGGCCAGCCAATTCACTATATTCACCATCATTGGTTAGACGTAATGCGCTATCGTTGCCAAATGCATACGGAATAAGCCCTTTGACCCACAAATTACTCACTCCTACATCCATGTTGAGGAGATTCAAACGATTGGAAACTGCAACATTTCCATCATCAACTGTTATCGGCGAGTCGCCTCCACCAAAGGCTAGGAATAATTGTGGCAACTCACCAAATCCACCTGCAGAAGATAATACTGGCAAGCGTATTGTCTCGCCGCCAGCCTCAGTATATCGCAATAAACCTTGATCATAACTACACCAATTGCCTAATTCAACTGATTCAAGGACTGCATCTCCGTCACATAAGTCATTACCTGCAGTGACTGTTTCTGCAGAATTGGGCCAATAATCTCCACTTTGCCAAGCGACATAAGTTGCATTTGTCGAAAGGTCATTTGAGACATACCGCTCAACACTAAGTAGCCCTTCTATCGATAAGTAAAGATAATCCTCAACCTGTAAATCGATTGATAATATAGTTGAAGGCAGAGAAATTGGTAATTGATTAGAATTGTGTGATTCAAGATTTTCTACAAATTCATAGATGCTAAGATTACCCTCTAAAGACTCAATAGCCCACCAATTTCCATTTGCATAATCTATTGCTTCGAACTCTCCATTGGAATCAAAATCAGCCCAAACATCATCATCTAAAGCGTCTTCATTAGCAACTACAATACCACTACTATGAGCTACTGCACCATAGTTTCCATCATCTGATAAGGCAAATCCATTGATTCTTTCTTCATCATCTGCCTGCCATAACCAAGCGTCTCCGTCACCGTTTACTTGGTGTCCAAATCCTCCATCAGCAAAATGCCACAATGAGCGATTGCCTTCACGTAAGTTAGTTACTTCGTTTGAAGCAAGAGTAAGAATTTGCTCGTCCTGGTATTCGACTTCAATCAATGGTATTTGCAGAACTTCGAGCATATCTGAATCTGGTAAAAGCGTTGAGAGATTTTCCCGAAGAGCCCTTACATCATCACCATTTATGCGACCCAAACCCTGTTCTGAAGAGATGGAAAGAGACTTCGATTCACTTTGATAATCGAGCGAAAAACCAACATCTTGTGCTGTTAATGTATTATTTAGCAGCACTCCTAAATCCTCTATGACTGACTCAATTTTACCTTCGCCGTCATGTTTTGAATCTATGGCATAATAGACAGTATTGATTTCATTAGGCATCTGTTGCAAATCCTGAGCGGTAAGTAGATCGCTGAACAAAGCAGGTGATTTTGTTCCCGCAAGATTAGCCATTCCAGCATTCTTGACAACTTTGTGCACGGTAAACATCTGCTCAACACGCTTGCGAGAATTGTCTTCTGTAACATACCAACCTACCTCAACTTGGTCACCTTCAACAAGTTCTAATTCATCTGCTAAGACTTGATTAATTGCAATATTTGGCTGTGAAGAAATAAGATTTCTCTCTGCTAAATCAATAAATCTAATACCATTACTACCACCAATATTAGGCCAAACTTGTTCCCCATCAATACTAGAATTCATTGCTGCCCAAGTCACCACTGGCAGAGATTTACCCGTCTGTGAAGCTATACTTACGCCACTGATTATGCCTTGCTGCTGGCCATCAACTAAATTCGATAAGTCCTCATCAAGAGAAATATCTTGCCAAACCTTGTTGGCAACTAACTCTGACATTGCAACCCTCTCACCAGTACTCATATCAAAACCTGATAATGTGATATCAGTTTCACCCCATGCGCCTTCAACTTCTTGCGTTATCGTTGCATCAAGTGAATCACCAACTACCAATGAAGAGGTGATAATTGCTGAAGCGATTACTAAACCAGCCATTAGTAAAGCTGCTTGACGCTTTCGACGGAATATATTCTCCTTAGCAAGTCGCCAGACAACCAATCGCTGGGGAACCAATAACGGTTGAGCCAATACGTGACTGATTATTCCGATACATAATGACCCGACCCACAGCGTTATTCCGCTTACTCCAAGCCACTGAAATATCCAAAAAGCAATGATTGAATCTGCTACAGGAGTCGCGATTAGAAGAGTAATTACTCCTGTCGAGAGTTGCCTACTGCGACCTATTTGCCAGGTCGAAATACTAGACGGAATACCGACCAGCAACAGTAGTACAACAGCCTCAATCAGCAGTATTACTCCTCCTCATTGTCCCGCTGATCGCTAATAATTTCTCCATCATCCATGTGCAAAATTCTGTTGCATTGTTTTGCTACTTCACTATCGTGAGTAACTAGTAAGAACGTTGTACCCATTTTTTTGTTAATACTTTTCAGTAAATCCATTACACTTGCAGATGTTGCAGAATCTAAATTTCCGGTTGGCTCATCACACAACACAACAGATGGATTGTGAACAATTGCTCTAGCGATTGCTACACGTTGTTGTTGCCCACCTGATAACTCACTCGGGCGATGCCCGCTTCGCTCACCCAAACCTACCGCTTGCAAAGCATCAAGTGCGGTATTTCTTGCCTCATTTGCAGGTTTGCCGAGCAACAATAATGGCAACTCAACATTCTCTACTGCGGAAAGTACTGGGAGCAGGTTGAAGTCTTGGAAAATAAATCCAAGATATTCTGCACGCATTCTTGAACGCTCATTATCACTTACTGCGAATAGAGATTTGCTATCGATTGTAACTTCACCAGCAGTTGGCTCATCAATACCAGAAAGGACATTCAGCAGGGTTGTTTTGCCACATCCCGATGGACCCATAATAGCAATCATTTCACCTTCTCCAATCGTGACATTGACACCTTTTACCGCCTGAACAGTTGATTCACCAGAAGCATACAACTTCCATAATTCATTAGCCTGCATTACTGCTCGCATGATTATAGTACAGAAGAACTGCGTTGATAAACTACCGCTTCAAAGCATCACCATGGGCGCAAATCAAAGTAGTGAGTCCATCACTGTACTATGCTTTGGTCCATTAGCCGAAATACTAGGTAGAACCAGTCAAATAAGCATAAATTCAGCTATTACCTGCAAACAAATTATTGCAGATTTAGGCATTGAAGAATGGCTTAGCAATGGCCTTAAAATAGCCATCAACGGAGAAATGTGTGACTTAGATTCACTACTTTCACCAGGTGATGAACTGGCATTGTTGCCGCCAGTATCGGGTGGCTAAATCACTAATGTTGGTTGGTTTACAACCGAAGACTTCAACAGCGACCACGCTCAGCAGATGATGAGGAAGCGATATGTTTGGCGGACTTGGACCACTTGAAATCATTGTACTGCTGGTAATATTCTTTGTATTATTTGGCGCAGAAAGACTACCAAAGATGGCTAATGCCCTTGGTCGCTCTAAAGGTGAATTCCAAAAAGGACTTGATGAGTCTACTAAAGCGATGAAACTGGAACAAACTATTCAGGATATGGATGCAGGGGGCCGCACTCCTTCTCAAGCCTTAGCAGCAAGAGCAAAAGAGGTTGGAATTGACCCTGAAGGAATGGAACCTGAAGAATTAGAAAAGAAGGTTGCTGCTCTAGAAAATCTCAATGCTGAAGAGTGATTACTTAGCCCGCTTAAGTAGCATTGGCGCTCCACAGATATCACAATCTTTTACTGGCCCTTTCTTACTTAATTCTACATCGGTTGGCACTGGCTCTTTGGAACCACATCCAGTACAACGCAACTCCCATTTCCATACTTTCTTAGCACCTGTTGTTCCTACTGAATGAGTTTCAAGACCTGCTTTTTGCATGGTATTTTGTAAGCGATAATCATCGGTATATAATGGTAAATTTAGTCCAATTGCTAAAGCAAGAACATCTACATCAACAGATGAAAGTCTCGGTAAATCACCGCTATCTGCTGCTGCCACTCGGGCTTTCTCTAACCAATTAGGATCAACATCTCGCCAATCAACATCAATACTACTCACCAACATGTAACGTTGTGGACTCACCTTTTCCAGCTCATTCTGTTGACTGATGGCGCAAACTCCACCGGCTATCTCAGTAACCGGCCAGTACAACAACGCAGCCGTATCTAGTACTCGCATCAGTGTAGATACCCTTCAATCAACCACATCAACCCACCGATTAGCCACACATTCAATAATACAAGACTCAAGCAGTAGTTTGTGTCGTGGTATAGTGGAGTTCTGGATTTTATCCTAGAACGGACAAATTCTGCTGTTCTTGGATTAGTATCTTTCACCGAAGCGATAATTCAACCTCTGCCACCGGATTTGGTCTATTTACCAATGTTGTATGACGCCATGGACAACAAACCATTGGTGTTTTGGTATTTCTTAGTAGTAACACTTAGTTCTGTCGCAGGATCTTACATCGGGTACCTAATTGGTCAACGTTGGGGACGACAATTACTCAACCGTTTTGCCAAACAGAAACATGTTAGCAAATTAGAGGCTTTAACCACAAAATATGGCACAGCAGGGATATTCATCGCAGCATTTTCACCAATACCATACAAGGTATTTGGCTGGGTTGCCGGAATGGGGGAGATGGATAAGCGTTCATTCATATTAGCAGGATTATTTGGTCGTGGCTTGAGGTTTGGCTTGGAAGCCTTACTTATTGGAATCTATGGAAAGAAAGCATTGGATGCCATCAATACCTTCCTTGACAATGAAATTCTAATCGCTATTGGCATGATTGTTACAATCACAGTTGCTTATTTTGTTTGGCAATGGTGGTCAAATCTAGATAACAATACCAATTCAAGTTCTGAATGATTACAAGTCTGTCTGAAGGCGAATTGTTATGAACAGGTTGTTGGTCGGTGGCTTGTCGCTCGTGTGGTGTAGCCAGGTCCATCATTGCGGGTTTTCATCCCGTCGACCCGGGTTCGAATCCCGGCACGAGCACCATTCGTGACATTGCGAGACATATTTATTATTTTTTTAACCCGTATTTATAGAAAATTATTGTATCAATTACAATAAAATGAGTCACTTTTATCAATTTACAAGTTGTGAGTAAATACAGTTTTTTAAAATACTAATCATGTTCCGTAAGTTAAGGGCAGATGGTTAATATGTCAAAAAGTAGTAAGAAAAATGGCTCAAAAAAGGGCGATGGTACATACGATGTCATTGTAGTTGGAGCAGGAGCAGCAGGCGTAGGTGTAGCGATTTCGCTTCAGCATGTAGGAATTGAGAACTTCTTAATTGTCGATCGTGAATGTGTAGGCGCCTCATTCGCAGCATGGCCTGCAGAAACCCGATTCATCACTCCTTCATTTCCAAGTAACTCTATCGGAATGCTTGATTTGAACTCTGTAGCAATTGGCGTATCTCCTGCCTACAACATGCGTGTAGAGCACCCAACAGGTGCAGAATATGCCGAGCATTTGCAGAGCCTAGCTAAATATTTCGATCTCCCAGTTCAAGAAAATACCAATGTTACTAGCATCGAGAAAAAGGGTGACTTGTTTCATGTTGAGACAGAAAATGGCACTTTAACTGCTAAGAATGTGATTTGGTCTGCTGGTGAGTATCAATATCCTTCAATCAGTGGATTCGAAGGTGCTGAGCATTGTCGACATACAGCAACTGTAGAAAAGTACGGTGATTTAGAAGGTGATGATTTCCTAATCATCGGCGGCTATGAAAGTGGCATTGATGCTGCATATCACTTGGCAAGAAACGATAAACAAGTACGAGTATTCGACATTAATGGACCTTGGGAAAGTCAAAGTTCAGATCCGAGTGTCGCATTGTCTACATTTTCATTCGAACGTATGCGTCATGAAAAATTCGATCAAAATGTCGAACTTCATGCAAATACAGTTGTTACCTTGGTAAATCATGTTAACGACACATATCAGATTACTACCGGAGATGGACGAACTTTCAGTTCCCAAGCGCAACCTCTATTCGCTGGTGGATTTGATGGCAGTCACAAGTTTGTTTCACATTTATTCAACACAAGAGATGATGGTTTTCCTGAAATTAGTGTCAATGATGAGTCGACAACTGTTCCTGGAATGTACCTTTGTGGCCCTTCTGTCAGACATGATGGACACATCTTTTGTTTCATCTTCAAATACCGACAACGGTTTGCAATCGTGGCACAAGCAATTGCTTCTTCAATGGGTCTACCTACCGATGACTTCATAGAGGCTTACAAGTCGTGGGGCATGTATCTAGACGATTTGTCTTGCTGCGGCCAGGAGTGCTTAACTTGTTAAACAATAATGAAGATTCTAACAATACCGCTTCACAAAAAAATAACTCGCAAACCCGTATGGGTAAGATGATGAGCATTGAATGGCTTGGCCAAACTATCGCAAGTGGTAGTTGGATTGTCAGCGTATTTGTCTACGGCTTAACTTCAACAGGAGATTATCTCCAACTGGTAGCCGCTTCTTCTTGGATGCTGTCTAATATTGCATCTGTAATCTCAATAAAGTAATTCCCAATTTCATAATCAGATTTGGTTATGTGTTTATTGATATAGTATGATGAATCTGTGACATAATTAATTTACAGTGTTTATTCTCACACCAATTAGCCATCGGTTATTTTCATGAAAATAAAGCAACTCGAGATAGAAAACATTCCTGCTATGTGGGAAATCAATGAACAAGGCTTACCAGGTACTGGCCAAGTTACCAAACATGAGATGACTGACCTGCTTGAACTATCGGAACTAAAATTAGGTGCTTACCAAGATGGGAAATTGTTAGGATTTGTTATTTGTTTACTGCCGAATACTGAATATGGCAGCCTAAATTATGCCTGGTTCAATGAACGTTATGACG
>JAKUNX010000032.1:0-7089 GCA_022451835.1 Candidatus Poseidoniaceae archaeon | reverse complement strand
CGAGTTCATTTACGTCGATAGAATTGCCGTAGCAACAAAATTCCGCAACCAAAGCATCGGTTCTATGCTATATGACAAAGTGTTTGAGTATGCCCAAGAGAACAGCATCCCAGTAACTGCGGAAGTTAGTCTTAGACCATCTAATGTTGGGTCCGATCGCTTCCATCTAAGCCATGATTTTACAGCAGTTGGTGAACTAGACCATGGTGATAAAGCTGTAACTATGTACATCAAGCATATTCAGCCTTTAGATGATTGAAGCAATTAAGTCTCAGTTACCCCACAGGCTGTACATGCACATATTGGTGATGACCCGAATTATGCCGGGCCATTCACTTGGCGGTATGCAAAAGCAGACCATGGATTTGTGTAATGGATTTGTTCAATCTGGCCATAAAGTAACCGTGGTAACTACTGCAAGAAATGATGGAGTAGAAATTGAAACTATTGAAGGAGTTGACATCTGCTACCTTTCCGGTTCAAAACCTGGATACTATAGTAGAAAGTGGAATTCATTGTGTCGTAAGCATATCATCAAATTGCATCAAGAAAACCCAATTGACGTTATTCACAGTCAATCTATGGGCGCAATTAGCGTATTGAAATGGGCCAAGAAGAATTCAATTCCAATAGTGTCGACGTGGCATGGCACGAGCCTTACAGAAATTTCGACTTTCATTTCTTCAGCATCTTATCACCCACGCTACTGGCATTGGTTACTAATTATGCCAATCAGTTTATTGAAGCGTTATTTCACCATGGATTTGACAGTGAGAAGGGCTAGTAAAAAGATAACCTTAGTGTCTCCTACCTTAGAAAAGAACATGAAATTGTTCACTAAAAATAAGGTAGTTACTATTCCAAATGGGATTGAATTACCACTTGTCAAGACTAAGTCAAAACAAAAACCCATACAATGTATTGCAATTGGTAGAATCGAGAAAGAAAAGGGTATTCATTATGCAATTAACTCAATAGCGAATTTACCTAAAGAAATACAAAAGGATGTAATGCTAAATGTGGTTGGTGAAGGAGGATATATGTCCACTTTGCAACATCTTGCCAGTGAATTAGAGATTGATGAGTTTGTGAAATTTCATGGCCGTGCTGATGATGAAAGTCTGAAAGAAATTTACCACAATAGTCGTATTCACTTGATGCCAACTACTCGACAAGAAGGACTTCCTCTAACAATCCTAGAAGGCATGGCATATGGCTTAGCAACAATTGCTTCAGATATTGGTGGTATTCCAGGTGTAATCACTAATGATATTGATGGAATATTAACCGAGCCAGGTAATCAAAATCAACTCAACCAAGCATTGAGTGACCTACTTGCTAATGAAAGCAAGATTGCAACTATCGGCAAAGCTGCTAGAGATACTGCTGAAAAACGCTATTCCAAACAACGGATGGTAGAAGAAACTCTACAAGTGCTAATTGAAGCTGTAGAAAAAAAATAGTTTTGTGAACATTTCCTCTTAATTTCCCGATAGTAAGAATGAAACTTCATGACCATTAGGTGAGATGTTGAAAACTTGATATCCCATTTGACTTAGTTTCTTTACTGCTGATTTAGTTGAGGAAACTGATATGTTGTCAAAATGATGATGGAATTCGATCAATATTTGTTTGACATCAATTCCTCTGCTACAAATCTCTTCAATTACAGCGTATTCCGAACCTTCAATATCCATTTTTAGTAAATCAATTGAGTTATGCCCCAACTCTTGCATAGTTGTTGTAAGAGTCTTCATTACCACTTCAATTGCTTCAGCAGAGGTGTTTTCATGATTGGTTGTTGAATGTGAGACATGGTCGGGATTTACCGGGATGTGGAATATTTGTGTGCCATCTTCATTACTAATTCCATACTTGTGGAGCACGAACCCTTCTGGCATTCCCGTTTGATTAAGATGCTCAATCGATTTAGGAGTTGGGTCAAAACCATGTACTTCAAGACCATATTCAACGATTAACTGCTCATCAAAAGAAATGTCAAGACCTAACCCCACTGAATATACTACGCTGTCTTTGTTCAATCTGTTCAAAGCAACACAGTGCCCACCATACTGGCTACCAAAAACCCGCTTTTCAATATTAATTTGTGGCTTTTTGTAATACTCATATCCAAGTAATACTCGAGTTTTGAAAGTTATTTTCCTTGTCAACCACATCTTGTTGAGCGAATTAATAGTAAAATTACTAATGCGCTTAACCAATGATGGACGATTCATGTGACCACCGAGAATCAATGCTGATTTAGGTCTTTGACTGTTTGAGCAAGTTTTGCTCTTTCTTCTTCGCTGAGATTTGGTAAATATGGATCATCATCTTGCATAATGTTCTCCCATCCTGCCATTGCTCGAGCAAAGATTTCTTGGTCAACATTCCACTTGAACCATCGATCAACAAAATCACAATGTCTCTGAATATCTTCATCATCTTCAGCCATCTTTTTCAGAATGAGATTTGTTTGTAGCAATATTATTGCAAAGTTAGGGCTTATTTGATAGGTTTGAAATGGATTTCGCTCGCCAATAATGGTCATGTGTTCACGCCACAAACCAAATGTTACATCATAAACTACTCCAACTACTAGAACTATGATAACTACAGTAAGACCAATACCAATTAATCCAAAATATGTTGTAGAAATTCCAGCAAATGTAGAATTATCTTCGAAACGCCAACGAACATACGGCCAAATTAGCAATGTCAATGTTGTAACCCAGAACGCCATCGAAATAATCGTCTGACTTTGTTGTACGCGCCAATACTGTCGCATGAACCATTTCTTGAATGGAGAACTACTATCAGAACTGCTTGATTGCTCAGATACCATGACAACCCCAGATAGGATATTCATTTAGAATATACCCTTTAATGGTGAGACAATTATCACATTAACGATACAAATATACTCAATCAAAGGAATTTTACACGTAAATTTGCAAGTTTTGGTATCTTAAATCAACATCAGTTTAGCGTTTTTTATTTGTTTTGTCGGCGAAAGATATAATATTAGCATTCCGTTGATATATTACGATTTAGATGTCTAAAGCACCTGTAAGACCACGAAGAAGAAACAGAAATATGACTCTTAATGTTGAAAGACCTGGGAGTTTGTTTGAAACTGAAAAACCTGCACCATTTACCGAAAGACCGATTCAGAATTACCAAGGGCCTCGGGAAAATATCGAATTGCAAAAGTTCGCTCAACTTATCTTGTATGGAATATCACTAGCCGCTATTTGGGGTGGAATTCTATCCATCGCATTCTTTAGTGAGTCAACGACAAATGAGAATTTCCTTGTGTTAGGTTTTGGCGGAATAATTTCAGCATCAATGGCGATTGCATTAGTTGAATGGCAGCGCCGAAGAGGTGGTAAAGAAGTTCAGAGTATTCACGGTTATATCATTGGTATTGGGTTCTTCTTTTCAGCAGTCGGCGTACTTTATATGACGCGATTGCTGATTAGCATAGCGGCTGAATCTGGAGTAGGTTTCTTTATCGATGAAGGTAGACCTTGGCAAGAAGAAGATTGGCAACCAGCTGCTAAAGCAATATATGCACAATTAATCGCATGTATACTACTTGCCTTAGGCCAATACTGGTACTTGAGGAAATTGAAAGGTGAAATCACTTTCGGACTTGCAGTAAATACACTTACTCCTCTTGCTGTTGTGATGATTGGTTTTGGACCATGGTTAGATTGGTCTAACCAAGTTGTGTCTTACGAACTTGGAATTTCAATTATCTCTTTGTCTGCATTAGCCATGTGGTTGGCATTGCGCACAAATAACGGTATTATCTTCTCTATCGTTGCCGTCTTTAGTGGTCTAGTACCGATACTATACGAATTCGCCCACTCACCCGATGGAATCGTCGGTGGTGAAGGTGGAGCACTTTCACTAATGACATTCATTATTCTGATTCAAGGTGCTTTGGCTGCTGACGACAGATTGAGACAAGATCTAATGCAGTGGACATCCATCTTCTTAGTGGGCGTAGTGATTTATGCTATCTGGTTAGTAGGATATGAAGATCTAAATCTAGTATTAGGCCCGCTAAGAGCAGATAATTTAGGTGACCTGGAAGGTGTACTAAATTTACAGGTGATACTGTGGATTACTGTACTAATTGCATATTTCCCTGCCACGTTAAAGCGAAGAATACCATACATGCCAATTGGTCTTGCGGGATCATTGTTCTTGTTTACTCCTGAATCAAGTATTATCCCATGGATTATCGCCACACTTATGCTACCTTACTTAGTGATCATATCAAAAGTTACAAGACGATGGGTTGCTGATTGGTCAATTATTGCCATTAGCGGTGCGTTTTTGATACAAAGTTATCAGAACCCAATTGCCTCAGAATATGATTTCTTCGAAGAAATAATCTTACTAGCAATTCTAGTAATTGTTGAATATTCTAGACGCAATGAACGTCTTTCTGACTTTTCAATAAATACTGCAATTTCTGGCCTATTCTTATCAAAGGCTGTATTATTTGGAACCAGTTGGTTGATTCCTTGGGCAGTTGTATTCTACATACTGATTACTGCATATCTACAACAACAAGATGCTGTTAAATCTGGAGAAGAAAGTAAGTTTGTTACTGCAAGTTTAGGAATTACAATTGCAATGATTTTGACTGTGATACTTTCTGCTTTTGATAGATTAGAATTACCAATGCTCGATGATTATCAAAATATCCTTGATGGTTTTAATGTAAGTCTTGCAATTGTTGCTCTTGCTGTATACCTAATGATGTTTAAGTTCAGAGATTCAGAATTAGATCTTGGATATTTGTTCAAACTAACTCAAGCAAAGGGGCAATCAATGGTACCAGTATTTGACCAAGATACTCAAACATGGATTAATCCATTTAATGAGTCAACTGAGAAGATTGAAGGCTACGGCCCGCTAGCTAGATCAAGTCTATTAGGTCCATTAGCGCTAATCATGATTTCAGTTTCATTCATTGATATTGATAGTTTGCTAACCGATGTACACTGGATTGGCATCATCATCATTCCAATTGCAATTTTGGTAAGAGAAGTATTGATGGAAGACGGAAATAGTTCGGTTTCTAGAGCCATTGCTGTTTGGGCTACTTTCATCATTTCCCTGCCTATTGCCTTCAAATTCTTAGCAAATAATTATGAAACCGATGAGTTACAAATCAATACTTTGTTATTTGACGTGATATTGTTATCAGGCCCTATTATTGTTTCAGTATTGTTAAGAAGAGACAACATGGATAAAACCGAATTAAATGAAACTGCTGATGATGTTACTCTGTTTGGTCTGTTAGCATTGGGTCTGCTCGATGCAAGTGGTGGACTGTTATTCCTATCCATGTATTCCTTGGTAATTTATCGTGGTATTTTGCACAAGCGAGTATTCATCTTGTGCACAGCACCATTGGCAATATTCATGTTCGTGGATCGATTTATTACTGACGGTTCACATATTGCGCCATTACTAGATTTCACTATACTTGACATGGTAATGGATGACATGAGTACTATTGGGATAACCATATTCTCATCAATGGTTCTTTCGATCAGTATGATGGCAATTATCATCAAATCAGTATTTGATTCGAAGAAAGAAAAAGAGGAAATTGAAATTCAACTACCGTTTACTGTGCCATTCATTTGGTTAACAATCGGTTTATTTGGTATGTTACCAGATGTAGCATGGCTACCTACTGCAATGATTTTGTTGATTACTGTCTTTGCTTGGATTTCAGGCCGACTAGAAAGTTTCCCATTGCTGATGATTTCCATGTTTGCTGCTCTTGCAATCGGCTTCAACAGTAACCTTGCTGATGGAGGAATTAGTAGTGATGGCGAGTTATGGGATGTAATCAGCTTATCTGCTTTCTATGGTGCAATCTATGCCTTAATAATCAACCAAATGACAAAATCTGGTATGTTGTATCGATTTGTGAATGAATCAACAATGCCAGTATCTGATGAAAAGGAAATAACACCACATTACCTAGTTTTGCTAAATAATGATGCAAGCAAAACAATGTTTTTGGAATTCTCTAAAGGTATTACTATTACTGGATTCCTGTTTTCATTTACTGCAGCAAATGGAATAGGACCAATCATCGGTGCGTTGTATCTAACATACATAGTCATCAGTGACAAATACAGAAATATGTTCATGTTCTTACCAGTAATACATATCTTAGCATTCATTAATTTCGCAATACAGAATGACGATTTGATTACAGAAACCGCATTCTTCCAACTATCGGGATTAATCCTAATCGCAGAAGGTTTGTTGCTGACATTATACTCAAGCAAAGCAGAATACGCCTGGGAGATGTTTGATTGGGAGGATGAAGATGAATTCTACTCTTGGCTAGATAACTTGGGAATTGTTGCGATGTGTTATGTTGTAGCTGGATTTGTATTCGCTATGCAGAAAGTCGACACTGAAGAATTGGTTTGGGGACTGATGGCAGTTTACCTAAGCGGTATCGGACTTCAGGGCTTTAGAGAAGATACTGAAGCGCCATGGCGAAGAGGCTTTGGAACATTCGGTGCTATTATCTCACTATTCTTCTTATCAATGGCCATAGATACAGAAATTTTCCGCTACATGACTTGGATGTTCATAGGAATAGTAGCATTTGGATTTGGTATTTTGTACATGAATAGATTGGGCGAAGTCAGTCAACTTTACGATATGGCTGAACAGGCAACTTCTGCTACTAATGATCTTGAATCAGAAGCGAAAAAGGAAGAAGAATTGGCTACTGATGATAATGAGTGAATAACATCTCAGATGCTATTTGTGTAGGCCAATGCCTATGTCAGTCCAGTAACATGGTACCCTGATGTATGCCCTTATACACATGGGTGTCTCACTAACCCTCTATCACGTTTGCAGGCACAAGGGCCACTCTATGATATCGACAGAATTCTTTAGGATGGATGATAAAAAATTAAAAAAAAGTCCCCCTCACCTACATACATGGACTCAGGCCTAGGAGACGACGAAGTCGTTCCTTCGAAACTCGACAAGGATTTCTCAGTGGACCCCCCCTCAGTAATAGCTGTC